>CAKZPJ010000020.1 GCA_937138955.1 uncultured Flammeovirgaceae bacterium
AGTAGATGCGACAAAAATATAGAATAATCTGAATTAGCTAAACCGTTTGGCTAGTTGAGTCACTAAACCTTCCTTTAAAGCGTAAGAAGAAATTCGGATACTATGAATCTGGTAGGTTTCTAGCACAAATTGAACCAGCCAAGATGCAGGCACAATCATGTCTACTCGCATTTCAATCATACCTGGAATTTCTAGTCGCTGTGCTCGGTTCATTTGGGAGAAATCTTGTAGCATTTGCTTAAAAGCATCAGGTGTGAGCGGAAGCTCTGGAGCACTCTCCTTAACTTCCGTATTGCTTCGGTGCTGGTAAATCTCGCTTAAAGTATCGAATGTGCCCGACGCGCCAATGAGTGTTTCGGGCTGGTATTGCTCAACCGCAGTCGCAAGAGAAACTAAGGTTTCTGAGAAATAGTTTTGCAGCGCATCAACATTGGAATCGGTGATGGGGTCTTGAATATCAAAGCGGTCTAATAGTCGCTGGGCGCCAATCTCAAAGCTTTGTTTCCAAAACACTTGATCCTGATTACAGAGGATAAACTCTACACTGCCGCCCCCAATATCCATAATTAGCGAATTTTCAGTAGATAGGGAAATAGCGTGGCGCACTCCGTAGTAGATGTATTCCGCTTCCTGATCTCCTGGAATAATATCCACAGTGATTCCTGTTGTCCGCTTGATCTTATCTGCTAGTTCTTGTCCGTTGTTCGCGTTTCTAAAGGCACTAGTGGCAGTACAACGAACGCGCTCTGACGGAACCTGATAGGATGTAAGCTTACTTCTAAAATGAGTTAATGCAGCTAAAGCTCTCTCTTCTGCCTCAGGAGTGATAAAGCCTTGGTTGATACTTCCTCGTCCAATCATCACAGGAATACGCTCCCGATAAATTAAGTGAAAATCACGATTAGGTTGTATTTCGGCTATCAACAAGTGAAAGGTATTGGTTCCCAGATCAATAGTAGCGACGTAGTTACTCATGGAGTTATTAACGGAATAAATAGAGACTTATGTCATTCAGAGGGTGCAAAATTACGGTTTTACGCTATCTTTGAAATGCCTGAATGAAAGCTACAACATGAAAGAACAACCTGAAGGTTCATCCACCAGCAATAGCGATGTGAGAACTGAAAAGAATAAAATCCTTACTCAGAAGCATCAAGATGCGGAATTAGGGGGTGGGCAAAAGCGTATTGATGCTCAGCACGATAAGGGTAAGCTTACAGCCCGCGAACGGCTCAAGTTGTTACTAGATAAAGGAAGTTTTCAGGAGATCGGAAAGTTTGTAGAACACCGCTCCCACGAATTTGGATTAGAAAAACAGCGTTTTCTGGGCGACGGGGTGGTAACAGGATACGGACGAATTAGCGGACGGCTGGTGTACGTGTTCTCTCAGGATTTTACCGTTTTTGGTGGATCGCTATCTGAAGCGCATGCGGAGAAGATTGTTCGTATAATGGACTTAGCCATGAAAAATGGCGCCCCAGTGATTGGTCTGAACGATTCGGGTGGAGCTCGTATTCAAGAGGGCGTAGTTTCGCTGGGTGGTTACGCGGACATTTTTTACCGAAATACATTGGCATCAGGCTTAATTCCTCAAATATCAGCGGTGATGGGACCCTGCGCGGGTGGGGCAGTGTACTCGCCGGCCATTACTGACTTTATTCTGATGGTAGAAAAGACCTCGTATATGTTCGTCACGGGGCCAAATGTAGTAAAAACCGTAACCCACGAAGAAGTAAGTTCGGAAGAGTTAGGTGGAGCTATGACGCATAGTACCAAAAGCGGGGTTACTCACTTTCGAGATGCGAATGAGTTGCAGTGCATCCGGCGTATTCAGCAGCTACTTTCCTATATGCCCCAAAACTGTGAAGAAGATCCGCCCCGATTACCGTATTCAGCTAAGGAAAGTGAAAAACGCCCTAATCTAAACGATATTGTACCGGATAACCCCAACCAACCCTACGACATGCGGGAAGTAGTAGCGGGCATTGTGGATACGGATAGTTTTCTGGAAGTTCATCAGGATTATGCAGAAAATATTATCGTTGGTTTTGCGCGAATCGGTGGACGAAGTATTGGAATTGTCGGAAATCAGCCCGCCAGCTTGGCGGGGGTATTGGATATTAACGCTAGTAAAAAGGGCGCGCGTTTTGTTCGCTTCTGCGACTCATTCAATATTCCGTTGCTAGTGCTGGAAGATGTGCCTGGCTTTTTGCCCGGAACCGACCAGGAATGGAATGCTATTATCACCAACGGAGCTAAACTACTTTATGCCTTTAGTGAAGCTACCGTTCCGCGCGTAACAGTAATTACCCGCAAAGCCTACGGTGGGGCCTACGATGTGATGAACTCTAAGCACATCGGAGCCGATATGAATTACGCCTGGCCATCGGCCGAAATTGCGGTAATGGGAGCCAAAGGAGCGGCAGAAATCATTTTCAAAAGAGAGATCAAGCAAGCGACAAACCCTGAAGAACAACTTCAGAAGAAGGTTGATGAATATACTGAAACCTTTGCCAATCCGTATCGGGCCGCAAGTCGTGGGTATGTCGATGAGGTAATCTACCCAGAGGATACCCGTGATAAACTGTTGCTGGCGTTTGAGATGTTAGAAAATAAGGTAGATAAATTACCTAAGAAGAAACACGGGAATATTCCGTTATAGGGTAAGGTATAGCCAGAAATAGTTGAATTCATCAACGATTATCCTTGTACCTTGCGGTTCTATGACTGCCTTCGCCCGATATGTTGTTTGGTTATGTCTAATTCCGTTGGGAACAGTGGCGCAGCCATCCGTTAGCCAGAAAATGACGTGGATGTTCTACAATGTAGAAAATCTATTTGATGTCCAGGATGATTCTCTCACACGCGACGAAGCATTTCTACCGGCGGGAGATCGCCACTGGACGTACGGAAGGTTTCTTAAGAAACTGAACCATACCTATAAAGTAATTGCTGGAGTAGGAGAGTGGAATCCCCCGGCAGTTATTGGGCTGGCTGAAGTAGAAAATCGCTACGTATTGGAAGCTCTTTTGCGAGAAACGCCGTTGCACCGCTTTGGCTACCAGATTGTTCATCAAGAGTCGCCCGATGCTCGAGGAATTGATGTCGCCTTACTATTGCGTCCAGACTTGGTTAGTATTCAAGCTCAGGAATTTATTACGGTAGACTTACCGAATGGCCGAAAGACGCGAGAGATTTTGTATGTACAAGCAGCTTTGCCCGATAAAGAAGTAATGCATCTTTACGTAAACCACTGGCCTTCTAGGTACAGCGGCACGAAGGTTTCGGAAGAATCGCGGAAGCAAGCGGCGATTACTTTGGCTACCCATATTAAAAATGTGCTGGCGGACGAACCGGATGCTCAAATTTTGGTAACCGGAGACTTTAATGATTCGCCCGAAGATGCTAGCATGAAGTATTTGGT
Source organism: uncultured Flammeovirgaceae bacterium (assembly GCA_937138955.1). Taxonomy (GTDB): domain Bacteria; phylum Bacteroidota; class Bacteroidia; order Cytophagales; family Cyclobacteriaceae; genus Tunicatimonas. The sequence goes on from CAKZPJ010000020.1 coordinate 3,425, forward strand.
TGAAAACCTGCCGCTCGAGAATATTAGTAACTATCAGTTCGAGGGAACGCACAAACATCAGGGAGAATGGGGTGTCCTAGACCAGTGGCTTGTTTCAGAAAGTTGCCTCAGTCTTCAGGCGGGTTGGCATATCGAAAGGAACCGAGGGCAAGTTTACCACCCTGAATGGCTGCTAGAACCTGATGAAACCAACTTAGGATTCAAGCCCAATCGCACCTATGTAGGCTTTCGGTATCAAGGTGGCTTTAGCGATCATTTGCCGATATTCGTCCGGCTTATTTCGCCATCTTCAATTAGTAGTCTAAAACAATAACCGTTTAAACGATAATTTCCCAAAATGCAGTCTATCAGTAGTAGTATGTTGGTTCCTGCCCGCCTGGTATTTCTGATGTGGGGTACTTTTGTTTTGGATCAACTTTATCCGATAGATCTGGCGATGTTTGGTATTTTACCTCGTACCATCCGGGGTCTTATCGGAATTATAACCGCTCCGCTGCTACACGGATCGGTAGCGCACCTCGTCTCTAATACGATGCCTGTGCTAATTTTTGGAACGGTGCTGTATATGTTCTACCGGCGGGTAGCTACTCAAGTGTTCTTACAATGCTACTTTTTTACGGGTATACTGGTTTGGTTATTTGCTCGAACATCAATCCATATTGGAGCTAGCGGTCTTATCTATGGTCTGGCATTCTTTCTAATTTTCTTCGGACTATTTCAGCGCGATTTTAAATCACTACTGATCTCTATTATTATTTTAATTTTCTACGGTGGAATTTTCTACGGCGTACTACCAACTCAAAGCTACGTTTCCTGGGAGTCCCATCTGCTAGGTGGGCTGATAGGTTTCTTAAATGCGGTAAATGCTGGGACTCGTCGTTTACAGAAATATTAGATGTGTTCGTGTATTCACGTGTTGTCCATAATCATCAAAAACACCCTGCTAACCATTAAACTAAGCTAAAAAATATGATTTTAAAAGTGACAAACTTCAAGTTGAAGACTTAAAAACCTACGAAATGAGTTAGAATATGAATTATTAGTTACACAGAATTGCTCACCACGCAAAAGTTTCCTATTCCTTACTTTGGAAAAACAAACTTTCCGTTGATCCTTCTGAATTCTCTACGTAACGATTTATTGATGATGTATTCGGAAATGAAACTTGGGAAAAAAGATGACATGCGATTTAAATAAAATGTGGGGAAATCAATCAAGGATAAAATATAGTATTTGACGGTTTATTGAAAGTTTCAAAAAAGGCGATAGAATTATTGTTTCAATTTGGGACGTTTTTTTAGTTTGTGAAATTGTTTCAGACCAGCTAGATCCAATTTCTAATTTGCCAATTCTAGATTTGAACAAAAGGCTTTTGATTGTTATAAATAAATTGTTGCACCGAGCGGATACGCTACCTACCAGGTGGGCAAATGGCACGTCGGCAATACTGAGCCGTACTGGCCAAAAAACAAAGGGTTCCAACAGTACCTCTCACTCATTGAGGGAGCTATGAGCTACTACAACAACTGGCCTTGGGGCAAGAACCAGGATACGCTGATGATGCGCTACAATGGGGAGCAATACCACCCGGACGATGGTTTTTTCGCTACCACTACCTTTTCTGATACGGCCGCGGCCTTCATCCGCCGCCACCCAGCGGATCAGCCCTTCTTTATGTACCTGGCCTACAACGCCCCGGATTGGCCACTGCACGCTACGGAAGAAGACCAGAAACAGTACGAAGGACACTACGACGCAGGTTGGGAGCCTGTCCGGCAGCAACGCTTTGCCAGGATGAAGGAACTAGGACTACTGGGTAGCAAGGCGATTGATTTGTCATCTGCTTACAAAACTGTACCAGATTGGGACTTGCTTAACCCAACCGAACGGCAAACTTGGAGCAAGAAAATGGAACTCTACGCCGCCGTCATGCACCGCATGGATATTGATATTGGCCGGGTGGTGTCATCGCTACGGGAAACCAACCAGTTGGACAATACACTCATCATTTTCCTCAGTGATAACGGGGCCAGCCACGAAGACCCTAATGGCTCTTGGGTCATCTACCCCAACGATGGCAAACCTGGCAGAGTGTATTCTTTTCCGGCTTACGAACTGCCCTGGGCCAATGTGAGCAATACCCCGTTCCGGCTCTTTAAGTCTTACCTACACGAGGGCGGTATCCGCACGCCATTGATCGCCCACTGGCCAAAGGGCATCGCCCCGGGGAACACTGACCAGCAGACGGTCGGGCACATTATTGATGTTTTGCCTACCATTTTAAACTTAGCTGGTGCTACCTACCCGCAACGGTTCCATGATCGCGACATTACGCCGCTGAGCGGGGTATCGCTACTGCCCGCTTGGCAGGGACAAGGACAGCCCAGCGAGCGAACGCTTTTTTGGGAGCACCAGTACAACCGCGCCCTGAGACAGGGGCCATGGAAATTGGTATCGGCCTACAAACTACCCAGCCAAGCCCGGCGAAACTTGTGGGAGCTATACAACCTAGACGATGACCCCACCGAGCTGACCAACCTAGCAGATAGCCAACCAGACATGGTTAATGAGCTAGTACAGCGGTACGAGGCATGGGCCAAGCAGGTAGGCACACTTAGCAAGCAGGCCATGGACAGAGCTTAGGATAGGTAAAACTTAAACTAGCAATGAGGCATCTATTTCGTAGACTTTCAGCATTAATTTTACCTACACAGGTACTGTGGCTCGTATGCTGTCAGGAACCGCTCCCACCGTCTACTGATGAAGGTCAAAAGTATACTTACCGGGGCTGGAATATTCTCTCTTCGCACCGGGAGAACGGGCTAAAGACGCTAGACAAAGCCGCCGAATACGGAGTCAACCACATAGAGCTGTCGCACTATCAGCTTTGCCACGACCTAAAAGACTTGCGAAAAGAGGAGAACCGCCAAGCGACTAACTTCTTCATTGATGCCGCCCACCAGAGAGGCATTGATGATGTCTACGTATGGGATCATGCCTTCTACGATCTTAGCTATTACCCCGACCAGTTTAAAGTAGATAATACATTCGATACGACCGATCTGCGGCACCATACCGCCAAGTTCAGCGGGGGAATTCAGCAGCAGCTTGACCTGGACGATCCGGAATTTTGGCAGTGGGTGTACCAAGACTATGACTCGCTACTGGCGATGGCACCTCAACTAAACGGCGTTGTGCTTACCTTCATTGAGACGGGCAGCTACGTCATCTATCAGCATTCGGATAAACTCACCAACAAAAGCCAGAAGCTGGCCGCCCTGGTAGACTCGCTGGGCAATTACTTTATTGACCGCAAGGCGCTAAAGCTTACGATCCGCACGTTTATCTACAATCAATTTGAAAAAGACATCATCTTAGAAGCTTTGCGGCTCATCAAGCGCAACGACCTGACGGTGATGATCAAGATGGTGCCTCACGACTGGTTTATGACCTACCCTTACCAAGACTATGTGGCCGACATCCCATTCCCGGTCGTGATAGAATACGACGCAGGGATGGAATATGCCGGAGAAAATATTATTGTAAATTCATTCCCCAACTACTTTGCTGATGCCTTTCGGCATTACCATCAGTATGATAACGTAGTGGGCTACTGCGCCCGTGCCGATCGCTATGAGGAAACTACCGCGGTAGGCACGCCCGGCGAAACCAACCTCTACGTATTGTCTCGGCTCACCGAAGACACAGGTACGGCTACCGATACTTTGGTCAAGACGTTTATTCGCAAAAACTACGGCGCAGCTACGCTACCGTATCTGCTTCCTGCTTTCCAATCGGCTTTTCCTATAGTTATGTATACGATGTATACATTGGGGTTGCATACCGCCAACCATTCGAGGCTTAACTACCATCGTAAGACAATCTACCACACCCACACCACGGGCGAGTGGTACGCCCCCAACGATCAGATGATCAGCATAGCACACGATGTAAACCAGACATTGCACAACTACAAAGATGTGCTTAACCACTTAGCCTTTCCGGCTTACAAGGTGGACACTGCCGGGCTACAAAAAGACATCGGCTGGGTGCTGGATAGTGGCTGGCTATCGCCAGAAGAAATGATGACCCCCACGTATTTGGAGATGGTCATCAGCGAAAAAGATTACGGAGTATCCCTGGCCGAAGAAGCTTTGGCACGAGTAAGCGAGGCCATCCCTCTCATATCAGATTCAGCCCAAGCAGCCAAATTATACCATACATTTAACCGCACGCTCATCTTTGCCCAGGAGCGGCGGGGGGCAGCAAAAGTAGTGTATGGGTACCGCCTGTGGGGCCGGGGCGCAGCGTACCAAACTGATGCGCTCGCCACGCTCATCTACGAAGGTTTAGACGAAGCTGAAGCAATGCTAAAAGCCATAGACAACTACCCGGTACACACCCCGCTGGGGCAATGGCGTTGGCATCGCGACCGTGAGTCCTTCAGCCTGTACCAGCGTGCCATCACCCAAACTGGCTGGCCTGAAGTCGGCCTGGGTGGCATCACCGTACCCCGACCTTAAATTATTATTACATTAGCTAAAATCACCAAATTATGAGATACACTATCTACCTATTATTCGCCGTAGCTGCGTTCTCGTGTGCACCTTCCCAGGAGCCAGAGGTCGCTGAAGCGGCAGCACCAGCCTTGCCCAATATCATCTTTATCATGGCTGATGACCTGGGCTACGGTGACCTGGGTAGCTACGGGCAACGGCAGATCCAAACGCCTCATCTAGACCAGATGGCCGCCGAAGGGATGCGCTTTACGCAGGTGTACACTGGGTCGCCCGTCTGTGCCCCGTCGCGCTCGGTGCTGATGACTGGGCAGCACACCGGCCATACCAAAGTGCGAGGCAACTTCTCGGCCATAGAGGTGCCCGGACTACCCGAGCCTCGCCGTATCCCCCTGGCTCCGGAAGATACCATCGTAGCCGAGTTGCTACAGCAGGCAGGCTATATTACCGGTATGTTTGGCAAGTGGGGCCTAGGCGAAGCCACCACTACGGGTGAACCTAACGCCAAAGGGTTTGACGAATGGTTTGGCTTCAACAATCAGCGGCGGGCCCACTCGCACTATCCGGATTATGTGTGGCACAACCGCGATACCTTCCCCATACCTGCCAACCAACAGCAGCAGCGCGGCCAGCATGTACATGAGCTGTTCACCCAGTTTGCTTTTGATTTTCTCAAAGAGTACCGTGATACTACCTTCTTTATGTACCTGCCCTACACGGTGCCGCACAGTGAGTTTGCCGCTACCGATACATTCTTGGCGATGTACGAAAGCCAACCCTGGAGCGATCAGGAAAAGAAATATGCAGCGATGGTTTCAATGCTAGACACCGATGTGGGGCGCATCTTGGACAGCTTACGGGCCTACGGGATTGACTCTACCACCATGGTCTTCTTCTGCTCAGACAACGGGGCGGCCAATCGCTACGAAGGCACCTTTGATAGTTCAGGCGAGCTACGGGGCCGGAAGCGGGACATGTACGAAGGGGGACTGCGTACCCCGATGATCGCCCGGATGCCGAGTCAGGTACCCGCTGGGCAGGTTAGTGAGGTGCCGTGGTACTTTGCCGATGTACTGCCTACCCTAGCCGCACTGGCGAAAACCAATCCACATAAACATATTGATGGGCAAAACGTACTACCCATACTTCTGGCAGAAAGCGACACGCTGCCCGAGCGGTACTTGTACTGGGAGTTCCATGAGCGGGAGTTTGACCAGGCAGTACGCTGGCAGCAGTGGAAAGGGGTACGGCAGGGTGCTGACACACCATTAGAACTCTACAACCTTACCGATGACCTAAGCGAAAGTAATGATGTAAGCACCCAGCACCCCCAGATCGTGCAGCAGCTCACCACCTACCTGGACTCAGCCCGAACAGTATCCCGCTACTGGCCGATAAATGAGTAGAAGCGGACGTATAGAGCACGTTTCACATTTAAGTGACTATAATCTCGTAGTAGAAAAAATATTTAGTACGATGAATACCTTGCCTAAGGATTGTGCTGCTATTTGTACTACTACATTTAGGGTAGCCGATTTACCTTTTTGCGAATAGGTCAAAAATTGCGTAAATATGATTATTGGTTTTATAGTCTGACAACCCAAGATTTGTGAAAAGTCGGGGAGCGTTATTTTTGTGGTAACCACACTACAAAAACGATGCTCCCCTTCAGCCTCAGCGAAACTGACACCGATATTGTAAATATCGAAAGAAAAACGCACAAAAGCCCTTTAGTCAGGGACAGAATGTATGTTCTCCACCTTTTAAACATGGGCTATACACGACAACAGTCGGCCCCAATAGTGGGCTGCCACCCTAACTCGGTGACTAATTACGTGAAGCTCTATAACCGAGGTGGGCTGGATGCCGTAAGGCCATTGGGCTACAACTACAGCCACCATGAGCTGTCTCCCGTTTATGAACAGGTCGGTGAAGCACTAGCGCAAGCTGAATGTACCACGGTAGACGAGGCTCGCCAAACCCTGCGCTCAAAGTTTGGCTACCACCGCAGTAAAGAAGCCGTAAGGCGACTACTGCACCATTTGGGGTTCAAGCGCAGGAAAACGGGTACGTTCCCAGGCAAAATAGACGATTTTGCTGCCTGGCAAGCCAAGCAACAGGCTTTTATCGGTACGCTCGGAAGACTGATTGACCAAGCCAACGGTGAGGAACTTGACTTGGTTTTTGGTGACGCAGCGCATTTTGTCTATGGCAAATTCAGTAGTTTTCATTGGGGTAAAGAGCCCAAGTACAAGCCTAGCGGTCATGGCCGCTACCGGATCAATGTCTACGGGGTTTATGACATCATGACCAACCAAGTATACACCATGTACAACGAAGGGTATGTTAATGCGGATTTTATGATAGAATACCTCGGGTGGCTGCGCTCCGAATGCTATACCGACCAAGAGCGACCGCTACATTTGATCCTTGACAATGCCCGCTATCAGCACTGCCAGTATGTAAAAGAATGCGCCAAGAAGCTGACTATAAAGCTTGAGTTTTTGCCGGGCTACTCTCCCAACCTCAACGTGATTGAGCGTTTGTGGAAGTACCTCAAAAAAATAGTGGGCAAGCAGTATCACGCCGACAAAGCTTCATTTGAAAACGCTATCGTCAGGCTGCTTGCATCCCTCGGTAATGACATTCACCAAGAAAAACTGTGGACGCTGCTCAAACCTGTTTTCCAGTGCTATGAAAAATCACAAATCTTGGGTTGTTGAACTATAGCTCGGCCTTAAATAAATAATAGTATGCAAACCAATCTTGATTCCCGGAGGGATTTTCTTAAGAAAACAGCACTTGGTACCACCGCAGTGGGACTGAGTGTCAAGGGATATTCTAACATTGTCAGCCTAAACGACGGCCCCTACTTTGGCAATGGTTTTCGAAATGGCTGGGCGGATCAGAATTCTATTGTCATCTGGACACGGCTGACCAAAAATCCAGAAATGAATTCTACAGGCAAAGCATTCATTGAAATCAGCAATGAAGAGCATAAAAAGCTGTGGAATAGCACCGATGAGGAAGAGATCTACCGTGCTCAAATTCCCTCGGGCTATGAACTTGACCAAATGGAAGGTGCTTGTCCGGGTACGATAGGAGAAGTAAAGCTTACGTACTATCCTACTAACCAACCTAGTCGAGCAAAAGAAGTATCCTGGACAAATGTTGATCCTGAGCAGAATTTTACTGCCCAATGGAAATTGGGAGATCTTCAGCCCGGTACCCGATACACGGTAGAACTAGAAGCAAGAGCCAGCGAAGATATGGAAACTACTAATACGCTTAGAGGCAGTTTTCTATCTCCCCCTTCCCCTGAAAACAGCAAGGATATAAGTTTCTGCATAGTTACTTGCCACGACTACATTCGGCGCGATACGCCAAAAGGACATCAGATGTATGAAACCATGTTGGCTCAAAATCCTGACTTCTACGTACACACTGGAGATATTGAGTACTACGACAAACCAAGCCCCTACGCGCTGACCGAAAAACTAATGTATTTTAAATGGAATCGTCTTTTTGCCCTTCCGCATCAACGGAACTTTTATAATCAGACCACGACCTATTTCCTAAAAGATGACCACGATACGTTATGTAACGACTGCTACGAAGGGATGACCTACGGTACGGTTTCTTTTGAGCGAGGTATTGAGATTTTTGACCAAGAGCAATTTCCAACGAATGAAAAACCGTACAAAACGGTTCGCTGGGGGAAGGACTTACAAATATGGCTGATGGAAGGAAGAAACTACCGAAGCAAAAACTCCGATGAGGATGGATACAATAAAACCATCTGGGGCGAAGAACAGAAAGAGTGGCTGTTTCGCACACTAGAAGATTCAGACGCTACCTTTAAAGTCATTATATCACCCACTCCTATCCTAGGCCCTGATAGGAAAAACAAAAATGATAATTATGCTAACGAAACCTTTGATCACGAAGGAGAGCGAATACGATTATTCATTAATCAATTTGATAACGTATTTATGTGCAACGGCGATCGACACTGGCAGTATGTGACACATTGGAACCATACTAACTTGTGGGAGTTCGGATGTGGTCCAGGTTCAGATCAGCACGCTGGTGGATGGAGTCAGGATAACCAACTACCTGAGCACCGCTTTCTTCGGGTCAAAGGAGGTTTTTTGAAAGGTGAAGTTTCCCAGGAGAATGGAAAATGTACACTTCGTTTCGCCCATTTTGATGTCAAGGGTAATATAGTCCATGAGGAAATATTTGAGCAACAGATTTAGTAGGGTTGATGATCATGTTGATTCAGACTTTTACATTGTGAGTAGAAGTGTTTTTTGTCCTAAAAATTCTGAACAGTATCAAGGCCTTCACTAGCTCACTTTTCGATGTAGCTTCCTCAGGGATCGTTGAATGTAGCTCGCTACGCTCAAGATAAAGAATATAAGCTTTACGATAATGGATCGTTTTTCCATTTTACCGAAGATCTATTAGAACAGAATCCTTTAAATCCTGACAAACTATCAAAGACTGAAGCAAAGCACTATCAGAGACTTCAAAAGGTTCTAACCCAATACGAAGAACATGAATAGTTGCACCGCCATGTGCATTGGGATACCACAGAATAGCTAAACAGCGCAGACGCCTTGCAACTTATACTAAGACTGCTAAATCGTTATTAACCGTTTAGCGTAGATACTAATCAGGGTTTCTGAACAAACTTTTATATCCATTCTAGTTGCGTTTTATTGGCCAAGGTAAGGCGCCATTTCGATCCATCCACTGCTGGTATTGCTCCTGCATCAGCAAGGCAGTGTCCGGTTTGCTTTTGCTTAAGTCGTTTAGCTCAGTGGGGTCATTGTCTAGGTCATACAGTTCCCAGGCTTGTCCGAATTGTCGTACAAGCTTCAAGTTATCGTCCCGAAAGGCTTGGTTGCCCTGATGCTCCCAGAACAGGCCTTGTCTATCGGTGTGCGAAGCCCCCTGGGCAAGCGGTAGCATACTACTGCCGTCTATGGCGATTAGGCTGTCGCCACGGTAGGTGCTAGGGTAATCAATCCCAACCAGCGCCAAGCAGGTGGGTAGCATATCGTTGATGTGTACTGGGGTGCGAATCAGTTGGTGACCGGTAATACCCTGGGGCCAATGCATAATCAGCGGAGTAACAATGCCGCCCTCGTGGGTCATGGCTTTGTACTGACGGTAAGGGGTGTTGCTTACATTGGCCCAGTTCTTTCCGTAGGCCGACCAGGAATCGCGGGTGCCAAATTCGGCTTCGGGAGTGGTGTTCAGTTCTATGTTCGCTGCCCCATTGTCCGAAAGGAATATAATCACCGTATTATCATAAATCTCTAACTCCTTCAGTTTATTGACTAACCGACCGATGTTTTGGTCTAGACGATCAATCTGAGCGGCGTATACGGCCATTTTCAGGTCTTCTGCCTCCGAATTCTCTAGCGTATCCCAGTCCGAAAAATCGGCTTCGGATAGTGCCGTATTACTGGCTACCACGCCCAACTCTTTTTGCTTGCTGAAACGTTGCTTCCGGTAATAACCGTAGCCCCGGGAGTACTTACCCCGGTACTTAGCAATGTCTTCCGGGCGAGCTTGCAGCGGAAAGTGAGGGGCAATGTAGGCCAGGTACATGAAGAAAGGTTTATTGTCTTGATGCGCTTCCTGGGTAAACTTGAGGGCGTAGTCGGTGAAGGCATCGGTAGAGTACCAGTTAGAGTCCGGGAACACTTGCTGGTCGTTCAGGTACACCTGTCGGTCGCGGCCAATACAGGGATAGTAGTACACTCCCCCTCCCTTCGGAATACCATACATACGGTCGAAGCCCCGACCTAAAGGAGCATTCTCCGGTTCAGAGCCTAAATGCCATTTGCCCACCATGATTGTGCGATAATCGGCTTGCTGTAGCAGTTGGGCGATAGTGGCTACTCCCGGACGGAAGCGCCCCTGATAGGCTTCGGAACCCAAGTCGCTATCCATATGGCCGTAGCCCGCCCGGTGCTGGTAAACGCCGGTAAGCAGACTGGCCCGGGTAGGGCAACAGCGAGAGGTATTGTAGCAGTTAGTGAACAGCACTCCAGCATTCGCCAGAGTATCCAGATTGGGCGTCTCAATTTCGGAACCGGTACAACCTAGATCAGAGAAGCCCATATCGTCAGCCAGAATGACGATGATATTGGGTTGGTTGGTCAGCGTTTGAGTATCTGGCTCATTAGCATGACAAGCGGCAAGTAGCCCAAGCCCCATGAATAGTTTGCATTTGTTTTTCATACAGTTCACTTTATTTTCTAAATTCCGATTACCCTGTTTTCAATTCATAGATTTAGCAGTCTCCTCATACTATCCAAATTGCTTAGTATTAGCATTTTCTACCAGGTTTTTGGTTTAGGGTGAATCACGCAGAATATTGTAGAGCTGTTTGCAGTGAATTCTGTCCTCTACTAGTTTCTGCTGACCTAACTGCTTATGAAACTGGGTTATGAAAGTATGCTAATAACACAAAGTAAATACTTTGCTCTCGTTTACTTCCCCTTGTTTGTTCTCAGCTTTCCACTTTACTTTCACCTTGGCTTCTTTCGCGTAAATGGGAATGCTGAACTCGTAAGGGTAAATAGTGTCTTCTGCTGATTCCCAATCGTAGCCCTCTACTTGGTATTCTAACCTCACTTTTTGTGCTTCGACTGGAGTGGCGTCGGTGTATACGTATACATTATCAAAGTCAGATAATTTTAAGCGCATACCAGTTAGTGTTCCTAATGCCTTTGCTTCGTGCTCTTCTCTAAAGTAGCTACAGTTATCTGAGCTTGGACTACTTGCTATTTCTTTATCATTAATTTGGAAAGGAACCATGCTTTTTAGATCAACCAGCTTAATGGTCTGTATACCGTTGGCGGGAACTTGTGCTATCAGCTTTCCATTGCTCAACGTACCCGTTGATTTGTCGCCGTTTTGTTGATAGTACTGCACTTCATAGGTTATGCCACTATTCCAGGCTATCACATCGGGATTTAAGAATAGGTCAGTATTTACGGCTTCGCCAGAGGTATTCATCAGTACGAGATAAGTGTTGTTCTCATCATAGCCCCAAAGGTGGTTCAGCGTAATTTCTGAAGTAAATAGGGCATCATCAGGGAGCCAGAGCTTTACGTTGTGGTTGTCATACACTCTTCCCGCATCGTGACCGTACACTTTGCTAGTAAGAAAAGCATAACCCGGCGCGTACACAGATGGAAAATCTACCTCACCCCCTGAACGGTAATAGGCATCGCTTACCAGAAAATCTTGCAGTAGCGCGATATGCGGCCAAAGGTGATTATAAAAGATGTTGTTGTAGCGTACATCTTTAAACCGCTTCATAGGGTAGTCTGGCAATTGATAGATGTTGGTTTCGTATGAATTAAAATAATAGCCCGGATAGTTAGCATATCTACCTAGAACAGCGTTGTAGGCCGCTTCAGCTAAGAGGTGATTATCGGTCAACTGAGCCAGTCGGAGCATCCAAGGGGCGTGATGGGTTAGCATGATAGAGCCTAAGAAATAAGTGTAAGAAGATTCGGGTAGAAGCCCTACAAAAGAAGCTCGCCAAGCTGGCACTTTCTGCTCAGAAAGCAGCGTTGCCGATTTAAAATTATCTATCTCTTGAGGGCTCTCCAGACCGCTTTTTTCAATGTGGTTTTTAGCTGATAGCATTTCAACTTTCCCACCTTTATTGAAAGTATGAATAGAATCAGGGTGGGCAAAAGGAAGCGAGCGAGTCCAGAGCAGCATTTCCATAGCCCCCATTTCAGCGGCATTGAGATATTTTCTATCCTGCGTTGCCTCGTATAATTCAACCAAGTCAAACCATCTGATGCCAAAGTCAGTCACGAAGTAGGCTTTGCGGTCTTGCAATCCGGGACTGGACGTAAAATCTTCAGGATAATCTAAGACGTAATTTTCTATATACTCATCAGCAAGCTGCTTGGCTTTGGTTAATAGGGAATCATTGCGGCTGATCTTGTAGCGGGCTAGGTAATCTTGCCAAGAGTCACTCTTAGTCTGTGTGGTAAGATTCAGCATCCGGGGTTTGCCAAATAATCGTTCTATCTCCGCTAAAAACGCATCGTTCTGAAAATTAGTCATTTGGTACAAACCTGACAATTCCCCGATCTCGGCGTTTGGTCCTTTTAGGTACATAGATGGACTTTGATACTTGATGGTAGTATCTACCCCAAACAAGTATTTTTGACGAGACATCATATACTCCATCATGGGTAGAGCCCGCTTACGGTAGATTTCTTGACTGCCCATCGTTAAGGATACGCTCAGTGGATGCAAAGCTGACACGTTTTTTACGGTGCCGGGTACGTCCTGTAAATAATCACTCCCTTTCCATTCTTTCACCCATCCCGAGTACTCATCGTCCATTGCAAAGTCTACCATATTTTGTAGTGTATTATTCAGACTTACGGTAGCATTTTGCCGTTCCCTTTTGTATTCAATTACTTCGTTGTACAGATAGTCTGCTCCCCTTTCCCAGTTTCCTTCCTGCATAAAATACTGAACCGAAAACTGGTACCCGTCTCCAACTTGCATTTTAGATTCCGTACCACCTAAGATAGGCGCAAAGATCATAGGTTTTGCCATTCCGTTTTGTGTACGTAAGGCAATACCAAATCGTGAGTCGTCAAGCAATGCGTAGCGGAAGGGGACTTCTTCGGGGTGTACATGCAACCCTTGGGTTAAGTCAGAAGCATTTACAAATGATGCTCCCGTAGAGGCATAGGCTTCGGGAGTGAGAAATGCCTGATTAGGAAATCGCTTCCAGGTCCAGACTAATGGCTGGTAGAGAAAATCCAGTTTGTCTACTTTTTGGGTTTTCAAACCCGTGAAACCGCAGGAGAACCAACCTTCTATTTTCGGGCGCAATTCCCAACGAATAATAGGCACTCCATCAGTCTCGGGTAGTTCTATCTCTAAACTGAGTGAAGAGTTTTCGGGTTCTTCCATAAGGAAAACTACTTTATTCTCAGCAGTTCTTTCCATGGTTTTAGCTTTCACCACATCAAAGCTCGCTGATTTCCATAGATCAGGTTCAGCATTCCAGGAAGCTACGGGTGAGAGCCCATTCTCGGTTCGGTGCCGTTTGTACTCAGGCTTTTTCTCCGAATAGAATACTGTTAGCTCGGGGATGAGTTTTTCGGATGATGACTGCCCCACACGACTGACTTTAATACTTTTGAGACTTATATCTATTGAGTAGGATTCATTTTGCAGGTTAATATTCTTTTGGGCGAAGGTAGTGGTACTCAGGAGGAGCAGCCCCAATAAGGTTTGAGTATATTTTTCCATCAATATAGTTTCTTCTTTCTAATAAATGTGTTCTACTAAGGCACTTGCTCTTCCATAAACGCAGCTAAAGCATAGATAAAATCCTTTCCGAAGGCTCTGGCTTTTTCGGGAGTAACCACCTTATCGTACACTAAGGCATAAGGGAATTCTAGAGTAGTGCTCATTAGCATATTTTCGTTGGCAAAAGAAGCCGCCCACTTACTAAATGGCCACCCCTTTTCATAATTGCCACCGGTGTTCCAAGAAGACCCATATGCCATAAAAAGATCCTGCATTTTTAAGGGAATGCTACTTCGTGCTTCGGCTAAAAGGATTTCCGCAAATCGTTTCTGAGCCTTTTCAACTTTCGGATTTGCGTTTCCTACGATATAAACCCACTCGTGCCCCTCTCCTTTCACCCAGGGGTTGTGGAGATCAATACCTACCCAGGGCAGGTCTTCCGTCCAACCAGGCACTATTTCTCGGAGTGTTTTGGTGGTAGCATAAATACTCTCTCCCCGATAATCGCGGTTGTGGTCTCTCGGAAGACGGTTTTTGCCCTGATCGCCGTTTTCTACTCCGTCCTTGTCTAAGAAAGGAATGATCATCAGCTCAGTCTGTGCCAGTAGTTTCTCCATTTTGGTGGTTCCGCTTAGTAGCGTGCTAACAATACCTTCCAGTACATAATTACTCATCATTTCGCAGGCATGAGCCCTGGCCAGAAGTACAATTTTACTGGTTGGTGGTTGGTCGAAATGACTGATTAGTAGTTTCTCTACATCCCGCCCTTGGTTAGACTGGCCAAGGGTAGAAATTTCTATTCTTTCATCATCTTGGTAAGGAGTAATGAATTTCTCAAAATTAGCTTGAGTGTAAGGTGGTGCCAAGGCAAATCGTACTGCTTGATCAGGCTCCGTAAACGTGAAGCTAAAAAGATTGGCATTTAGGTGTTGCTCCTTCGGCATCCATTGCCAAGTCAGGCCACCGTCAGTAGCATAAACCGCTCCCAGATTGGTTAGTATGTTGGGCTTAGTCGCTTTAAAGAACCAGGTTTTGGGCTCGTTGCTGATTGCTCTAAAATACCAGTAAAACCACTCACCTTCGGTATCTCTTAGATCGGGCTTAAAGTATACAGTATCTCCCACAATTTGCTCAACGATCACGTTACCTCCGGCAAATTTAGCATCGATCGTTATTTGAGCCAGAGAGCTGTAGGAGATGAATAACGCTGCAAAAAAAGTCTTAATTATTTTCATAGTTAGTGAATATCAGAAGTTTCCGTTACAGCCTGCTGCACCTGCTGATGCAAAGCTTCAATTTTATCAGCGTAGCGGGCGGCAGATTCTTGGCCGTAGGTAGCAAAAGCTTCTTCAATTGCCGGAGAATCTTTCCCTAATCCCTGATCGCCCGTATCTTCAATCCATTGGTTCATTACTCCGCGCATACTATCCAGAGCCACTTTATAATCAGTATTTTCTGCTAGGTTATTAGTTTCGAACGGATCACGTTGAATATCGTAGAGTTCTTCGTAGGGCATATTGGTCACTAAATTCTGCTGGGCTTCGGTAAGCTGATCCTGCTCGTGCAGAATATTCAGTAAATGGTAGATAGGATGGTTGGCTTTGCGATAGGCGGTGGCCGAACTATTCACCGAAAATTCGTGATGATAATTGCGAGAATAACGATAGCGATCGGTTCGCAGGCTCCGGCTACAGAAGTTAGTTTCGCCAATACGATTGGAAGCGGAAAACACAAGCTCGCGAGGTTCGTCTCGGTTGCTTCCGAAAATTACCCGACCCTGCATCTTATTCGGAGGGGTGATGCCTAACAGAAAAAGCGTGGTAGCGGCAATATCAAGCGTGCTTAGTAATTCATCCGAAACTTCGCCAGCTCGGTAGCCCAGCGGTAGATCCACGCCTTCCGGTACGTAAACGATCAGCGGAACCATCAAGCCCGAGTCGTAGTGATAGTTTTTCCCCCGGGTCATGGGGCGGCCATGGTCGGCGAAGAAAAATATGATCGTATTCTTATCCAGGCCGTATTGCCGGAGGCTATCCAGCACTTGTCCCACTTCTTTATCAAGCCGCTCGATACTGGCGTAGTAGTCGGCAAAATCGCGGCGGCTCACCCGATGATCGGGGTAGTAGGGCGGAATGGAAATGCTATCTAGCGGAAACTGACTAGGCATGGCCGGTTCAAAGCGGCGGTGAGTCATGGCAGTACTCAACTGGGCAAAGAATGGTTGCTTGCTCTGAGCAACTTCTTTCCAGTGATACGCGTCAAATTGTTGATCTACATCTGCCCGAAACATCCAATCAGTTTTGCCCTTGCCCGGATCGTCCTGAATATTTGCACACAGGTAACCGGCTTCTTGACTGAGTTGGGCAATCGTTTTTACTCCATTGGGCAGCGTAGGTTTAAGATTTTCGGGATAGCGCATATGGTAGGCCCCGATAGTGGTTTGGTACATCCCGGTAGCGAGCGCCGTCCGGCTGGGGGAACACACTGGCGCTGTG
>CAKZPJ010000021.1 GCA_937138955.1 uncultured Flammeovirgaceae bacterium
AGTGGTTGGTTTTGCCGATACGGGAACCTGGCGAAAACCCGGTGGGGAATTTGGGGACTTAGTCGCTCGTAAAAACCTTCGACAGTTCGTAGGCTTAGGAGTACGTCTAATTAATCAGAAGGTGTTTGGGGCAGTTCTTCGCTTCGATTACGGAGTTGACGTGTTCAATCCGGGAGAGCGAGGTGCGGTAATTGGAGTAGGGCAGTATTTTTAGTTAGAAGTAGCCCCCGAAGGCATTGGCTGAGGCGTTCGGGTAGGCCCAATTACCTGTAGCTGTCCATCAGGCTCCACTACTAATCGGTCAATATTTAGAATTCTCTGGGGCGACGGGTTTTCTGGATTAGCGTGGCTATGGTAGACAATAAATAGTTCTTCGCCATTGGGTGAACGGATGATGCTGTTGTGTCCGGGGCCAGAAACGCTAATGGATGGCTTTTGCGCTAGAATGGGATTGCGTTTACTCTTCGTCCACGACCCTAGCGGATGAGTGGCCGTGGCATAACCCACACCGTAGCGAGGGTCAGCGTAGTGATTGGCTGAGTAGGTCATGTATAGTGTGCTATCCAGCATAAACACCGTCATTCCTTCCACTGATATTGCCCGCCCGTCTTTAGGCGTTTCCCAAGGTTCAGTGGGAGTGACGCAGATAGTAGGTTCATCGCTTATAATCTGACTGAGGTCATCAGATAATTCACAGCCGAGGATAGTACCCTTGAAGTAGCCTTTATCTTTCCAAGGCTCACCTACCACGCCCACCATTTCGTAGAATAGGTAGGGGCGATCTTGGTAGACGAACAGGTGGGCATCAATGCAGGAGTAACCCGCATCAAACAACGGAACGCGCCAATCTTCAAACGGTCCCTCGGGCGAATCACTTACCGCTGTGCAGATTCGCAATCCGTTGGGGTTGGTTCCTTTCGCACTGAAAATGAGATAGAACTTATCTTGATAATGAATGACTTCCGGGGCCCAAAAACTTTGAGTAGCCCAGGAATTTTCCGGACGTTGGTAGACATAGCCCATCGCTTCCCAATCTACCAAGTTAGCCGATTTCCAGGCTTTAAATCCATCGGTAGCACTAGTTCCGTAGAGATAGTAAATTTCCCCGTGTTGAAGTACAAACGGATCAGCTACAAAAATAGAATCACTCACCGGATTAGTATAGTGCGACGGTGTTGGCGCGGGCAGTAGAATTGGCAATAAACTAAGGCCGCCAATCAGAAGGTGCGTAAGATATAGCTTCTTAAAGTAAGCCATTGAAATATGATGAAAAGTCAAAAGATAATCAAAATTTGTTCAATTAAAATTTGGCGAATTTGCCAATACTACTTTACAACCGTACACCAAGTTTTGGTGTCTTATCTGAAAAGAAAAGCCATGAAAAATCTATGGTTTATTATAGCAGTATTAATGATCGATTGTTCCGCTGATGACGATATATTTAATCGGTCAGTTCTGATTGAGGCGAAAAGTTTTACGGTAGAAGTGCCCCGAGGCTGGGAATTAGTTGAGGATGTGGGGTACGATACTTACGTAGGTCGGATAGTGGGCCGGAAGCATACCATCGCCTTCGATCAAGGGTTCTTTGCTTTTGGTAGTTTGGGTGACATCGTTGAAAATGATGAAAGTATCTTTTTTCAAAGATTAGAAATTAACGATGTTCCGGCCGTCCTTCATGAAAGAAAAAGTCCTGACCCTAGCCACGATGTTCTATTAAGTGTGTATTTAGAAACTGAGGATGGTCAAAAGAACCACCTTTCCATTTTTGATCCTCGTAATGAGTCGTTAATCCTCGATATTTTCTTATCGCACCAGTTCAGGTAGGAATACAATTATTACGTTGAAACATGATTAATCATGTTCTTACGCTTGTGGCGATGTCTTTCACCTCCAATAACCGAAGACAACTTTAGCAATGTTCGCAATTACTTTATCTCGTTCTTTGTCCGAAGCGTGAGAGTCAGAGACAAACACGGTGATTGCCAAATGATCTCCGTTAGGAAGGATGATGATTCCGGCATCGTTAGTCGCTCGGGTTAGTCCTTTGTAGGTGCCGGATGTTCCGGTTTTGTGCGCTACAATTGTGCCTTTCGGTAATAAACCCTTTATTCGTCCTAGCCCCGTTTTGGAATCTACCATATCCTTAAAAAGCAGATCTTGACTCTCGGTAGAAAGCACGCTATCCATATAGAATATTTTCAGTAGCTCAGTCATGGCTCGGGGAGTGGAATAGTTCTGATACTGGACGGTATCATTCGCTACCTGAATCATCTCCGGTAGCGCAATCGCCATATCTTCATCGGCTACGCCTAGGCTATAAACGTACTGATCGGCTACTTTGGCTCCGCCAATAGTTTTAAGCAACACATCCGAAGCCGAACCATCGCTGCGTATCGTATATCCTAATAATTCTCTAACAGTAAGCTCAACCCCATCGGGAAACTTCTCCCGAATCGGACTGTAACCCTGCTTGGGAATGTAATCTGATGGTGATACGAGAATCATCTGATCTAAGCTCAATTTCCCTTGATCTACCTGATTCAGCACTGCCATCGCAATCGGAAACTTATAGACACTTTGCATCGGAAATCGTTGATCAGCTTGGTACGAAACTGTTTCCCCAGTCTCCAAAAGTATGGCGTGTACTCCTACATTACCACTGATGCTTTGAGCGTGCTGCTCAATCTTTTGCTCGGGGCTTATCTGACTATAAGAGTAGAAATGTGATAAAACAAAGAGCAGAATAGAAATAGCTTGGCGTAAGTAATGGTTGCTTGGTTTCATTGAGTTGTAGTGGGTTTTCTAAGGAAACAGTAATGAATTACGCTAAACAACGGAATTTTATACTAAATATTCCGGCTTTCGGTTAGCATTGTGTAGATTTAGCGACTAAACTAACCTTGTATGGATATTGACAACCGCCCCCCCCTCTTTTCATCCTGGAAAGGCTGGTACGCCTTGGTAATTGGCGTACTGATTATCTTGATCGTTCTGTTTTACTGGCTAACCCAAACCTACGCATGAGTCTACTCGACTGGGTTGTTTTAGTAGGAACATTGGCCTTTATTGTGGCTTACGGTATTTACCGTACCCGCGGCAAGCAAGATATGGATAGCTACCTAAAGGGCGGGTACAGCTTTAAGTGGTGGACGGTCGGGCTATCCATTATGGCTACGCAGGCTAGTGCAATTACCTTTCTTTCTACTCCGGGTGAGGCGTTTGAGTCAGGGTTGGGTTTTGTGCAGTTCTATCTGGGGTTGCCGTTAGCCATGATTGTACTGTCGGTTACCTTTATTCCTATTTACTATCGGCTGAAAGTATATACCGCCTACGAGTTTTTGGAGAACCGTTTTGACCTGAAGACTCGTATTTTAGCGGCCTTTCTATTTTTAGTGCAGCGGGGGTTAGCTGCTGGAATCACTATTTTTGCGCCCTCCATCATACTTTCTACCATTCTGGGCTGGAGTCTGTCGGTGACTACTTTTATTATTGGCGCGGT
The DNA here is from genome assembly GCA_937138955.1 of uncultured Flammeovirgaceae bacterium. Classification (GTDB taxonomy): domain Bacteria; phylum Bacteroidota; class Bacteroidia; order Cytophagales; family Cyclobacteriaceae; genus Tunicatimonas. The sequence continues at coordinate 3,500 of CAKZPJ010000021.1, forward strand.
AGTAACTATTTACACCGTAAGCGGCGGTACGAAGGCGGTGAGCCAGACCCAAAAGCAGCAGATGACTATTATGCTAGGAGGAATGATCGCCGCAGTTTTTGTAATCCTGAATCTACTACCAGAAGACGTTTCGTTCGGGGATGCCATTGATGTAGCGGGTTATATGGGTAAGCTGGACGTAATCAACCTGGAGTTTGATCCCAGTGATCGCTATAATATTTGGTCAGGATTAGCGGGTGGGTTCTTTCTGCAACTGTCGTACTTCGGCACGGATCAATCACAGGTGCAACGCTACCTAACCGGCAAGTCTATCACCCAAAGCCGCTTAGGATTGCTAATGAACGGCCTGCTAAAAGTGCCCATGCAATTTCTGATTCTGATGGTGGGAGTGCTGGTTTTCGTATTCTACCAATTTTATCAGCCGCCGCTATTTTTTATTGAAAAAGGTCAAGAAAGCGTAGCCCAGTCGGAGTACGCCGGACAGTGGGAGGAACTGGATCAGCAGCATCAACGGGTGTTTGAAGAAAAGCGAGAGAATATTCAGTCTCTACTGAGTCAGCTTAAAACCGAAGATGCCGAGGGGGCGGCGACTACCCGACAGCAAATAATGGCACTAGAGGAAGAAACGCTAGCCCTGAAGGCTCAAGCCCGGAATGTAGTAGAAAAAGCCAATCCTGAGAATGAAACTAAAGATGCTGATTATGTTTTTCTCACTTTTGTGATGCGCTACTTTCCTCAGGGCTTGGTAGGATTACTGTTGGCGGTTATTTTTTCTGCGGCTATGTCATCCACTGCTTCTGAATTGAATGCTTTGGGTACTACTACTACCATTGATTTTTACCGTCGTACCATTCGTCCCGATGCTTCGGAGGCTCATTATTTGCGAATGTCCCGCTGGTTCATCGTAGGTTGGGGAGTTATCGCGATGGTTTTTGCCTCACTGGCTCCGCTAGCTGATAATCTTATTGAGTTTGTCAACTTAGTCGGTTCTTTGTTCTACGGAACAATCCTGGGTATTTTTCTTACGGCTTTTTACATTCGGCAAATTCAAGCCCGAGCTACTTTTTGGGGTGCTGTGGTTGCCGAAGCTATTGTGTTAATGTTATTTTTCTTCCTTCGCGACCAGATCGGGTATCTCTGGTATAATTTCATTGGCTGCGCGCTTATGATAGCAACCGGATTGCTTTTTCAAATGCTTTTGCCGAAAACAACTGATCCTCAATAGAACGTATGCTTCTGTTAAATTTTAACGCTTTTTCAGCCCAGCAGGCATATCTGATTATTTTGGTTAGCTTGTTGGTTGTCGGCTGTGGCTCTGTGCAGCAAGTTGTTATTCCACCTCAACAAGAATTTACTATTGGCGGTGGCGACCACGGGGTATACGATGTGAAGGTGATCAATCAGGGAGCTGTAGCAGTGCGCCTTTCGGAAAAACTGGAATACGGAGAATCAATCGACCAAGGTTTTCTGTCGAGAGGTGAGAAAGTACGTCTTTCGTTTTTATCCGGTTCATCCGCTGTTTTCTCTAACGTATTATCCGATACAGTTTACCTTAAGCTTCGGGTATTTAGTACATCAGAGCTAAAAAATCGACAGAATCCAGTTCAATAGGTTTCGTCTACTTCTAATACTTCCAGTATTTCTGCTAGATCATCAAAGTCTTTGTAACCAGGTTTAATTTCGTTGCTACCCTTCAGAGCAATTCCCAAAATGGCACTGTTATCCACCAACGAGAGAATATTATCGGGGGTAATTCCGAAACCTAATAGAATAGGATACTGCTCGGCCAAGT
>CAKZPJ010000022.1 GCA_937138955.1 uncultured Flammeovirgaceae bacterium
CGAACTACAGGAGCAACAGGAGGTTCTTCAGCAAAACGCTGAAGAAATGCAGGCTACTCAAGAAGAATTACAGCGAGCAAATAAGCAATTAGAAGAGCAGATTCAGGAAGTAGAGCGTACTCAAAATCGTATGGCATCACTTCTGGAAAATGCCTCGGAGGTAGTAACCATCTACGAAGAGAATCAAGTTATCCGCTACATTAGCCCTTCATTACAGCGAATCTTTGGCTATACTCAAGAGGAGCTAATTGGGCACAGCGATTTAGAGCACATTGTAGAAGAGGGGCAAAAGGCATTCTTAGATATGTTCTCAGCACTTATTAAAAAGCCTAAGCAGTCGGTTACAGTTCAATATCTGTATAATACTAAAGACCGGGGTGAAGTGTGGGTGGAAACTACTGGCACCAACCTACTTGATGATCCAGCGGTACAAGGGATTGTCTTAAACTCACGAGATATTACTGAACGAAAGCGAGCTGAGCAGGAGGAGCGAATGCGTAGTAAAATGCAGGCACTTTCTGAAAATTCACCGGATTTGATCACTCGCTTAGATAAGGAAGGAACCTTCTTCTATATCAACCCTACGATTGAAACATACACTGGGCAAGCCCCTTCAGAGTTTTTGAACAAGCGGGTTTCTGAGGCAAGTTTTGAGCCTTCAGTGTTAGATGAGTGGTTGAAGATTCTGGGTGAAGTAGGTAGTTCAGAAGAAACAGTAGCTAAAGAAATAGATTTCCCTTCTCAGCTAGGTGATCGGGTAATGCACGTAAATGCTATTCCTGAGTTTGACGAGGAAGAGCACTTAGAGTCAGTAATCGTGGTTTCTCATGATATCACTGAGCGTAAACAAATTGAGCTGGAAATCCAGAGTAAGAATAAAAAGATCAACGATAGTATTAATTACGCTCGCCGTATTCAAGGAGCTATATTACCGGATAATCAAATTATTAAGCAGGTATTCCCAGAATCGTTTATCTTTTACAAAGCGAAAGATGTTGTTAGCGGGGATTTCCCTTGGTTTATACAGCGAGGCGAAGATACCTTCATTGCTGCCGTAGACTGTACCGGACACGGAGTTCCAGGAGCACTAATATCATTGATTGGCTACTTCTTGCTGAACGATATAGTTCGTAGTCGGGGAGTATCTGACCCAGGTGAAATATTAGATCAGCTAGACGATGGGGTAACCAAGACGCTGCGGCAGGACTCAGAGGATTCTCAGAGTAAAGATGGGATGGATATTGCCCTATGTCGTATTCGTAAAAACGAAGTTCAATATGCTGGAGCTCACCGTCCGCTGTATTATATGCAAAAAGGTGAGATGGTAGAGATTAAAGGAAATAAATTTCCAATCGGCGGAGGGGTATATAAGAATCAAACCGACTTCACTACCACGACCATTAAGGCAGCTAAAGGCGAATCTATCTACTTCTGTTCTGACGGGTTTCCGGACCAATTTGGTGGGCCAGATAACCGTAAATACGGACCTAAGCGCTTGCGAGCTATGATTCAGGAGCATCATCATAAACCAATGGATGAAGTTCATCAGACCATCGAATCTTCCTGGGAAGAATGGAGGGGCGAGGAAAAGCAGACCGATGATGTTCTTATGATTGGTATTAAGTTTTAAGATAAATTGATCGACTAACAATTAAATCCGATAGATCATGAAGTATGTGTATGACTTACACAAAACAATGCGGGATCAGAACCTCATCTTAGTATATGAGGGGGAATTTACGCAAGAAATTACCAAATCTGTGTTGGCAATGGCCGAGCGCAATATGGACTCCATGGGGGAAGAATCTTCTGTGAAGCGAAAGGTATTCAATGTGATGGTAGAGTGTTTGCAGAATATTGTAAAACACGGCGAAGGGTACAAGGTAGAAGAAGGGTACGAATACAATGCCGTATTTATGATTGGAAAAAAGGGGGATGAATACATTATTGCTTCAGGTAACCCTCTGGAAAACGGTGATGTGAATGGCCTCAAGGAGCGGCTAGACCGAGTAAACGGTTTGGATAAAGACGGTCTAAAGCAGCTTTATAAAGAGATTATTAAAAGCACAACAATCTCGGAAAAAGGCGGCGCAGGATTGGGGTTCGTTGATATGGCTCGTAAATCTGGTAGCAAATTAGAGTACGACTTTATTGAAATGGATGATAAGCGTTCATTTTTTACTCTAAAGACCACTATTATTCGCAGTTAAACCAAAATAAAAGTCAATTCAAAACATATTATTACTATGGAAATTATACACTTAGAAGGAACAGAAGATACGCCAAAAATTATCCTTGATAAAAGCAACGGCATATTTGAAATTTCTGGTCGTTCGCTACCAGAAGACTCAGCAGAGTTTTATCAACCGGTGCTAGATTGGTTAAGTGCTTATGCTAAAGAGCCAAACCCTAGTAGTGAGTTCGTATTCAAGCTAGAGTATTTCAATACCGCATCTTCTAAGCTAATCTTAGATGTCCTTTCTAAAATTGAAGAGGTTGATGGAGCTAAGATACATTGGTACTTCCACGAAGATGATGAAGATATGGAAGAAGCTGGCGAAGAGTTTTCAGAGCTAGTTGAAGTGTCTTTTGAATTCAGCACTTACTAGAGATTTTATCATCAACATTATTTTATCTACTTAAGGTTTGGCCAACCTAAATCAGCTATTCACCAGAGGTAGCCTGGGTCTACTTTGTCTCTAGAAATACGGATACTATAGTTGAATTTACGCAACGGATCGTAAAACCATGAGTGAGGAAATTCTTAAAGCGTTAACCCAATTGTTTGCCATCATTACTAAACAAGATGGTGGAGTTACTGAAAAGGAACGCGATTTTGTTATCAGCTTCTTTACTCAGGAGCTAGATCACGACTCTATTAAAGAGTATGTAGAGCTTTATGATAAATATGCCGATTGGGGTAAGACTGAAGAGGTAGCCGAAGGTGAGGTAGTAGTTAAAAAGCGGAAGCTAACTTCCGTTAGAGATTCGGTAAAAACACTGGCAATTTGTCGTAAGATTAATAAAACGCTTACGCAGAAACAGAAGGTCGTTGTACTTTCCAAAGTGCTAGAGCTAGTAGCTTCTGATGGCAATGTTACTGAGCAGCGAGCTAATATTATTAATACAGTTTCTGAAGTATTTAATATTGAAGCAGGAGAATACAAGTTAATAGAAAGCTTCGCATTAAATGATCAAGAAGTTCAGGAAAATTCGGAAGATATTCTGACAGTGAGTGCTCGCACCGGTGATACCGGTAAACAGAAGCATGTAGTTACTGATATTCATGGTGAGATTGTGTTTCTGAAAGTCAATAGTGTTGATTTATATTTCGTAAAATACTTAGGAAAAAGTGATATAGTATTGAACGGCTTTATTATGAAGCCTAATCATTCGTACCTTTTTTCTAATGGTAGTACTATTAAAACTCCGGTAGGAGATGCTTTGTATTACAGCGATATGATTCGACATTTCTTGTCGGATGATGAAGTGCAAAAAATCTCATTTAATGTCAACGATCTAACCTTTCGGTTTCCAAATGGCGGAGTTGGCTTAAGAAATATTAATATTTCGGAAGGTCCGGGTAAGCTCATTGGTATTATGGGAGCCAGCGGTGCTGGTAAAACCACTTTGTTAAATGTGCTGGCTGGTATTGAAGCACCTTCAGAAGGAGAAGTGCTAATTAACGGATACAATATTCATCTTCAAAAGGAGCACATTCAGGGAGTAATTGGGTATGTAGCGCAGGATGATCTGCTTATTGAAGAACTAACAGTATATGAGAATCTGTACTATAACGCCAAACTATGCTTTGCCGACAAAAGCGAGGAGGCGATTGATAAATTGGTGCTTAATACCTTAGAAAGTCTGGGACTTGAGCACCGAAAAGATTTAAGGGTAGGAAGTGTACTGGATAAAACAATTAGTGGTGGGCAACGCAAAAGACTTAATATTGCGTTGGAGCTTATCCGAGAACCCGCGGTGATGTTCGTTGATGAACCTACATCGGGGCTATCCTCTCGTGACTCAGAAAATGTAATCGACTTACTAAAAGAACTTTCTCTCAAGGGAAAACTAATATTTGTTGTAATCCACCAACCATCTTCCGACATCTACAAGATGTTTGATAAGATGTTTATTATGGATACGGGAGGCTATCCGATATTTTACGGTAACCCGGTAGCGGCAGTAACCTATTTTAAAAAAGCGTCTAATCAAGTAGATTCTGAGCGAGGGCAATGTTCAGAATGTGGTAACGTCAATCCCGAACAGGTATTCAATATTATTGAGGCCAAGGTAGTTGACGAATACGGTCAGTTTACGAGTAAACGTAAAGTGAACCCCCAACAGTGGAGTGAGATGTTCGGAGAGAACTTTTCTTTTAAGCGAATTTCCGATGTACCTGAAGCTCCCCCTAAATCACTAACGATACCTAGTCGTTTAAAGCAAGCAGTTATATTTACTATCCGAGATACACTCTCAAAAATTAGTAACAAACAATATCTGTTGATTAACTTTTTGGAAGCTCCGGTACTAGCACTTTTTCTTTCTTTTATTATTCGCTATACCGAAGTTGGAAGTTCAGAATATTTGTTTCGGTTTAACGAAAATATTCCAGCTTATCTTCTCATCAGTATCATCGTCGCTCTTTTTATGGGGCTTACGGTGAGTGCTGAAGAAATTATTAGGGATAGGAAGATACTAAAGCGAGAATCTTTCCTGAACCTTAGTCGGAGCAGTTACCTCTCTTCTAAAGTGCTGATTCTTTTTACAATGTCAGCAATACAAACATTGAGCTTTGTGCTGATTGGAAACCTTATTCTCGAGATACAAGAGATGACACTGAGCTTTTGGCTGGTCTTATTCTCAGTTTCTTGTTTTGCCAATGTACTGGGGCTAAATATCTCAGCTTCTTTTAACTCAGCAGTAACAGTATACATCATTATCCCTCTGTTGCTTATTCCTCAAATGATACTAAGCGGCTTACTTTTCAATTTTGATAAGTTAAATAGCTTAATCAGTACGAAAGGTGAGGTACCTCTAGTAGCGGATCTAATGACCTCTCGCTGGGCTTACGAAGCAATGGCAGTGTATCAGTTTAAGGAGAATTCCTTTCAGCGCCCTTTTTACGAATTAGAAAAGCAAGAGCGCCAATCTGATTATGAGTCTGCTTACCTGATACCCAAGTTAGAATCTAAGCTGCAGAGTATTCAGAATAATATGGCGACTGAAAACGATTCTGCTTTAGCTACACTGGATACTGACTTATATATTCTGCGTAAGGAATTAGAGGCAGAGAGTTTCCGAGAAGGTATTGAAACTATCAATCTTGATTCTGCTCTTACAACAACCAATATCAACCCCGAGACTATTCAGCAGTTACGTACTTATTTCAAAAGTCTGAATAAGCACTATGTACAAATATTCAATGAGGCAGTAAGTAAGCGAGAAAAATTGGTCTACTATCTGGAAAATAAGGCAGATCTAGATTACGATCTAAATGAGTTTAAGAATGAATACTATAATGAAAGCCTTGCTGACTTAGTGAGGAATGTGAATACTTCTGAGCGAATAGTTCAGCATAAGGGGCGTTTATTACAGCAAATAGATCCGATTTTTAACGAACCATCAGTAGCCAATGCTGGATTCTTCAGTTATCGTACCCATTTCTTCGCGCCAAAGAAGCATATAGCTGGTCAGCTCATTGATACCTTCTATTTCAATATCTTCGTTATCTGGACAATGACAGCCCTGCTGTATATTTTCTTGTACTATGAAATATTCAAAAGAAGTCTATCGGTTATCAGTAATATTAAAATTCCTAAACTGGGAAAATAGTCGGTTTATGCCGGAAATAATTCATACGTAAGTTATTCATTCTATTTTGATTTCAACTTGAAATAGCGTGTGATACCTTTGTTACATCAAATCCAGAAACTTTGCATGAAAAAATTATCTCTACTGATTGGTGCCGGATTGATTTTACTGTGGTCTTGTGATTCAGGGTCGAAAATAGATGAACAGGCATTTCTTGATAGTCTGGAGACTACTGAGAATAACACTACTGTGATTTCGGAAGAGGTACTAGAGAGTATTCTTCAACAAATTCCCTCCCCCTTAGAAATTGCGGTGCTTCTTAAGGAGTCAGGCACGAACTATGATATTGAGTTGCTAAATGGTACTGATAACCTTTCTAACTATAACAGTAATTTTCAGAAAGCGCTTAATTTAGGAGTTTATGGTACTGATCTGGGGTACACTAATATTTACGAACAAAACCAAGATGCCTTCAAGTATCTTACAGCTATCCGAGATTTAGCCGATGGTTTGAGTATTGGTCAATTTTTTGACTTTGGGGTAATTCGTCGCCTAGCAACTAATAGCCGTAATCTTGATTCACTACTTCTTATCACTACTAAGAACTTCAATAATATTAATGCTTCATTGCAGGAGCAACAACGAGCCAATTTAAGTGTACTTTTACTAACTGGAGGGTGGTTGGAAGCACTTCATATTATCTGTCAGGTAACTGAACGGAATATGAACAATGAAGAGCTGAAAGAACGTATTGGTGAGCAGAAGATTATTTTGGAGAATATTATGTTGCTACTGTCGTTTTACAGCGAGAGTAATCCTAATATAAAGGAGCTGTTCAACAAAATGAGCGAACTACAGGCTCAGTTTGATAGCATTGAAATTACGCAGACATACGCCGAGTCAACTCTTGAAGAGGTAAATGGTATTGTCACTATTTCAAATAATAGTACAACCACTATTAATATTACCGATGAGAATGTTGCTGAAATTTCTCGTATCACCTCTTCCATCCGAGATTATATCATTAAATAAATGCCACGCAAATATATGAAAGCGATAGTAGGTGTATTGAGTATAGTACTTGGTTTATTTCTGAATGTGCCACTGAGCAATGCTCA
>CAKZPJ010000023.1 GCA_937138955.1 uncultured Flammeovirgaceae bacterium
CCGCCACTCTCCAGTTGCATCGCAGTAAGCCCGAACCCGGTAGCGAGTGCCGCCATCGTAAAAACCGTCAACCTCCACTTCCGAGCCGTCGGGACGGGTAAAAATAACTTGCAGATCAATTTCGTAATACGGGTTTTGTCCGGTAGGGGTAGCATCCAGCGCAATCTCGTACACACCTCGGTGGTAGACCTGTTGGTTGTTGCTAACTCGAACATAATTATCAATTTGGGCTTCCAGTAAACTACTACTTAATATACCAAGTGACAGTAAAAAATAGCGTGCTAATTCAGTCATCTTTTTGGGGGTTGCTAAACGAGTACAAGATAGTACAGGACGGCAAACTTGCTTGTTTTTTCGTATTTTGATTTCTATAAATCACCATTTTCTTTCACTAAACATACCTTCTATGGAAAGCCCAAACACCAACTTCAAATATGTAAATTACCTGTGGGATGAAGAAAAAGCCAAGTCGCTGGAAGGCGATGAAGTAGCTTTACTCCTCTACCGATCTAACATATTAGGGGCTGATCTTCGAATTACCAACTACGGCGGTGGTAACACTAGTTGCAAAACGATAGAAAGCGATCCACTGACCGGGGAAGACACTGAAGTAATGTGGATTAAAGGTTCTGGCGGAGATATTGGCTCACTAACCCGAAGTGGTCTGGCTGGATTGTTCAATGAGCGACTGCACGCACTTAAGAACCGCTACCGAGGGCTAGAGCACGAAGATGAAATGGTCGGACTATTCTACCATTGCCTCTATGATCTAGATTCTCGCGCTCCCAGTATTGATACTGCTTTACACGCATTCTTGCCCTATAAACATATTGATCACCTTCACCCGGATGCACTGATTGCTATTGCGGCTGCTAAAGATGGTAAACGCATCAATGAAGAGCTATTTGAAGGTCAGATTGGCTGGGTCGATTGGCAGCGACCGGGCTTTGATCTGGGATTGCAATTGGAAAAATGTATTCAGGAGAATCCCGGTATACGAGGAATTACGTTAGGCAGTCACGGTCTATTCACCTGGGCGGATAACGCTTACGATTGTTACATGAACAGCCTCGATATTATAGAGAAAGCATCGCGCTACATTGAGGAACACGCGGGTAAAGATCGCCCAGTATTTGGTGGAATGAAGGTGGATTCCCTGCCGGAAGTAGACCGAAAGAAACAAGCCGCTGAACTAGCTCCTACTTTGCGAGGACTTTGCTCTAGCCACCAACCTATGATCGGGCATTTTACTGATAATGATCGGGTACTGGAATTCATCAATAGCGAGGATTTATCGAAGTTAGCGCCGATGGGCACTTCTTGTCCTGACCACTTTTTGCGAACGAAGATTCGTCCGCTAGTACTGGATTTTCTGCCGGCCGACGCAGATTTATCGGATGCTAAAGCTATTCGTGACCAAATGTACGGAGCCTTCCAAGAATATCGTAAAGATTATGCTGAGTACTACGAAAACCATAAGCACGATAATAGTCCGGATATGCGTGATCCTAATCCGGTAGTAATTCTTTGGCCGGGAGTTGGGATGTTTACGTTTGCCAAAAACAAGCAGACCGCCCGGGTCGCCAGCGAATTCTACGTGAATGCTATCAATGTAATGCGAGGTTCAGAAGCAATCTCAGAGTATACCTCGCTGCCGCTTCAGGAGGCATTCAATATTGAGTACTGGTTATTAGAAGAAGCCAAGCTAAAGCGAATGCCCCCCGAAAAGCCTTTGTCGCGAAAAGTAGCCTTGGTTACTGGTAGCGGAGGGGGTATTGGCAAAGCTATTGCTGAAAAATTCGTGCAACAAGGAGCCTGTGTTATCCTTTCCGATATGGATCAGGAACGATTGGAGGAAGCCCGTATAGAGTTTGTAGAGAAATACGGGAAAGATGCAGCTATTGGTGCACAGTTGAATGTTACTAAGCCAGAGGATATTCAGCAGTCTATCCAAGCGGCTGCGCTGGCCTTCGGCGGTATAGATATTCTGGTGAACAATGCCGGATTGTCTATCTCTAAAACACTAGAAGATACTTCGGAAGGTGACTGGGACTTACAACACGATGTAATGGTGAAGGGTCAGTTTCTGATGACCCAAGCGGCGGTAGATACCATGCGAAAGCAAGGTTTAGGGGGAGATATTGTGAATATCGTCAGCAAAAACGCACTGGTTTCTGGGCCGAATAATGCTGCTTACGGAACGGCTAAAGCCGCTCAACTGCATCTATCTCGCCTACTAGCGGCTGAACTAGGTAAAGACAAGATTCGGGTGAACGTGGTTAATCCTGACGCAGTTATTCAGGGCAGTAATATCTGGGCCGGTGGCTGGGCTAAAGGCCGAGCGGAAGCCTACGGAGTTTCGGTAGAAGATTTGCCTAATCACTACGCTAAGCGCACGCTGCTTAATGAAACCATTGTGCCGGATGATATTGCTAACGGAGTGTTTGCCTTAGTGGGAGGCTTAATGAACAAAAGTACCGGCAACGTGCTGAACGTTGACGGAGGTTTAGCAACAGCATTTGTACGCTAATAATAATCGATATGCCCGCAGCCTAACCTACTGGTTGCGGGTATTTATTATTTGATGAAAGTCACCATTACATCCATAAAGCTAAGAGGGCCGTTTAAATTCTTTGCTCTATCATCTCAGGCACTAAAAATTGCCCATCAACTGAAAGCTACCAATTGTCGGGAATTTAAGAAACGAGGCTTCTGGACGACTCACTACACCATGACGCTGTGGGATAGTGAAGAAGATATACAGCAATTTGCCCGAAGTGGTGCCCATCGAGAAGCCCTGAAAGACAGTGCCAAAATTGCCCGGGAAATTCGCACGTATACCTACGATGCTGATCACTTACCCAAGTGGTC
>CAKZPJ010000024.1 GCA_937138955.1 uncultured Flammeovirgaceae bacterium
GGCTTCAATATATACTCACCCCAAAGGCCAACAATTGTGAATCGCTCAGGTTCTGATGAGTTTTCCGAAAGACCAAGGGATAGTTTAGGTTGAACTCCTGTTACTGTTTTTTGACTTTTGATTATTTGTTCAGCTAGTTCTAGAATTTGATCTTCTGTGAAATTCAATTCTGGGAGATTAATTTTTCCAAAGAATCTCTTACTACATTTCTCATGAAAACCTTTTGAGCCAGCTTCAGTAATCAACTCACCAGAATCAATTTCTTTGTAACAATAAAGACATTTATTTTCCATCTTCATCTTGTTGTCGTATTGATACTGCTCCTATGCAATCATGGCAGGTCTTTAATAGAATACTCATTCTATCTCTTGGATTTAATTTCCAGTTCTTCTGTGCTATATCTAGCAACCATCCCTCTGGAATTAATCCATCAAAAAATGGAAATAAAATTTTACTATCATATCTATCACTTGTGAGTGGAAACGTTATACTTATTGCTTCTGAATCTGGTTGTTTCAAGTACGATTCTTCGTATTGAAAATGATAGCCATCCTCATCTTCCGTCAACATTCCAGCCCATTCGTCATGCATGTAACCTTTAGCTGCTTTCATTTCTTTCTGTTGGTATTGGGCCAAGTTCATGACCGAACAATGTTAATACTTGGTCTACTTTGTCAGTCATTAACGATTCTTTCCCTTGTTCTAGGTCGCGAATAAATCGTAATCCAACTCCAGCTTTGAACGAGAGTTCTTCTTGCGTTAACCCCAGGCTTTTACGCCTTTCTTTTACGAACTGACTCAATTTTTCCATAGTGATATTATACCTGTACGGGTATAAATATAGTGACAATAACTGGAAATGTACCCGAACGGGTATAGAAATGTGACTTAATGTTATACAACTACTCGCTGATGATCCTATCTAGTCGGTAACCTAAACCGCACCTTCACCGTTACTTCCTGGTCTTGCAATTCTCCGTCCTTCAGGGCAGGTTGCCAGTTTGGCTTCGCTTTAATTAGCCGAACCGCTTCTTCGTCGCAGCCGTAGCCTAAGCTCTTTTTAATGATGAAGTTGGTTAGCTCGCCGTTAGCTTGCACGGTAAACTGCACTTTCACATTGCCCTCAATTCCTTGCTGCCGGGCTTCTTCGGGGTACTGAAGATTTTCTTGCAAGTAGGTACGAAACTCTTTTCTCGAGGGTAGCGGTTGCGCCGATTGAGAGAGTGTAGACTTTTTCGTTCCGTACCTGATAACTACTACTTCGCTTAAAGCTTGCAAGTCAGCCTCAAGTGGAATGGTTAAAGAATTCTGCTGATTTATCGCGATCTCTTCGGGGCGGTAGCCAATAGAACTAACTACTAATTCTTTGCTGCTGTCCGATACGGTTACCTGAAATTGACCATTTTCGTCGGTAATGGTTCCCACCGTGCTACCTTTTACCAGAACATTCACTCCGGGAATAGGCGTCCGGTCATCAGCCGAATAAACCTTTCCGGTAATCTGGTGGCCGAACGTATCAGTCGGTGCTGCAAATCGGGCTCGCTTTGCCTGAGTTTGACGGCTCGGCAACAACATTGGCTCACTATCAACTCTTTCTGTTTCCTCTTCTATAAAATCAACTGTCTCTTCATCAGCTTCCGCTTCGGGTGATGGTGAAGCAGAAGCAGTAGGTTCAAGCAGAGCAAGTGGTTCTTGTTCAGGTACAGGAACGGATTCTATTTCCTTAGTAGGCTGACTGTAGGTCGAGTTATTTACTTCCGAATGGGCTTTCTCACCATCAACTTTCTTAGGGGCTAACGCTAATGGAGCTTTTTTAGCAGTACCCGGAGTATCCGATTGTATTTCATAAGATAACTGCTCAATGGGGGCTTCAGGAAGAGTAGCTTGGTAGACGAACCAACTGGCGATAAGAAGCACAGCTACCGCAGCGGCGTAACGTCCGTAGGTGACCCAAAGGGAGGCTCGCTGGTAGGTACGTTCTTGCAACTGCTGTTGTAAGTCAGTTATATCTTGCTGCCAATTGGGAGCTTCGGCTAATCCTTCTAGCGCCCCGGCTTCAAAAGGGTTCTCCTTTAGCCAGCGTTGCTCCTCTTCCGAGAGTTTTCCTTCCTGGTAACGTTTTACCCAGGCTTCATCAATATCGTGCTGTGGTTTATTCATGATGCTTCTCCACAAAGATTTTCAAATTACGTCGGCCGTTCTGAATGTGGCTCTTTACCTGTTTTAGTTCGTAGCCCGTTTGCTCAACAATGGCTTGGTACGACTGCTGTTGCCAATAAAATAACTGCAAACACTTTTGCTGTTCAGTAGGTAATTGGTCTAAGCCCCGCGACAGCAACTGCCACTGCTCTTCCGATAAATCCTCACTTTCTTGTTCGACCAGATAGTCGGTATGTCCATTCAGCGGAACCAGTTGCGCTTTAGTTTTTCGTAGTTGCATTAAGCAGTAGTTGCGGGTGACTACGTATAGCCAGGGTTTAAATTCCCGCACATCTTCGGTTAGCAGTCGTTCTACTAGTTTCTCGAAGATTTGCATCACTGCATCCTGACTGTCTTCCTTATTTTTAAAGTACTTCAGGCACACTCCGTACACCAGCGGTATATACCGTTCATAAAGCTCGCCTAATACCGGGAGCTCTCCCGTTAACTGGTACTTTCGTAACAGCACAGCATCATCTAAAGCTTTATTCGCGCGTCGTTTAAAGAGCATACAGTGACAACTACACTAACGGGATGCAGATACTTACCCGATTCCACAAATAGAACGAAAAAACTTTTTTTTATGGTTCGGTGTGGAATTTAGTCAGTCATGGCATCCTCTAAGAAACGAAACCATATTCTTATGAAAACGATGATGATAATTTTGGTGAGTGTGCTTACTGCATTCACCTGGCAACCCAATTTAAGCACAACTATTACCGGAAAGGTTACTGACGCAACCGACGGTTCAGCCATACCAGGGGTCAACGTGATAATAAAAGGTTCTCAAATCGGAACTGTGACTGACATGAGCGGTAAGTACCAACTGGAAAGCGTGTCCGAAAAAGATGTATTGATGTTTAACTTCATTGGCTACGTTACCCAGGAAGTGGAAGTAAAGGGAAAATCGGTAATTAATATACAAATGGTAGCCGATGTTCGGCAGCTATCAGAAGTAGTGGTTACTGGATTCGCTACGCAGCAGAAACGAGCGGTTACTAACTCAGTGGCTTCAGCCCCGCTAATGTACGAGATGATTGAGGAGGAAACCGATGTTTACTATCCACCCACTGACGGTGAGCTACCGCAGGAATTTAATACCGAAGAGTACGCTACCATTCGGGAAAATTCATTTCTGGCATCATCGCTGAATCCGCTTTCTACCTTTTCTATCGACGTTGATGCGGCTTCTTACGGTAATATCCGTCGCTTTATCAATCAGGGCGAAATGCCCCCTACCGATGCGGTGCGAATTGAAGAAATGGTTAACTATTTTAACTATAACTATCCGCAGCCGAAGAGCGATCAACCATTTTCAGTAAACCCTGAACTGGTAGCGTGTCCGTGGAATTCGCAGCATCATCTACTAAAAATTGGCTTACAGGGCAAAGAAATTCCTACCGATGATTTACCACTATCCAATCTAGTATTCTTGGTGGATGTATCTGGTTCAATGAACTACTCTACCAAGCTTCCACTACTAAAGAAAGCCTTCCGAATGCTTACCGACCAATTACGGCCTGAAGACCGAGTAGCGATGGTGGTGTACGCCGGAGCGGCGGGAATCGTACTGGAATCTACTCCCGGTAGTGAGAAAGCCAAAATCAAAGAAGCCTTAGACCGACTACAAGCCGGAGGTTCTACCGCGGGTGGCGCAGGTATTGAATTGGCCTACGCTATTGCTAAAAAGAACTTTCAGGAAGATGGGAACAACCGAATTATTCTGGCTACCGACGGAGATTTTAATATTGGTGAATCCAGCAATGCCGCGATGGAGCGAATGATTGAAAAGAAGCGGGAGGAAGGAATATTTCTGACGGTATTGGGCTTTGGCATGGGTAACTACAAAGATTCTAAAATGGAAGTATTAGCCGATAAAGGCAATGGTAATTATGCCTATATCGATAATATTCAGGAAGCCAAGAAGGTACTAGTCAGCGAGTTTGGCGGGACGCTATTCACCATTGCTAAAGATGTGAAGTTTCAGATTGAATTTAACTCCACCAAAGTGCAGGGCTACCGGCTGATTGGCTACGAGAACCGCGCCTTACGCAGCGAAGATTTTAACGATGATAAGAAAGATGCGGGCGAACTAGGTTCTGGCCATACCGTCACGGCACTGTACGAAGTTATTCCGACCGGAGTAGATGCGGGCAATTTATTGAAATCAGTGGACGATCTTAAGTACCAGAAGCAAAAAACCGAACGATCTGCTTCTCGCTCCGACGAGTGGCTTACCTTAAAGTTGCGCTA
>CAKZPJ010000025.1 GCA_937138955.1 uncultured Flammeovirgaceae bacterium
ATACCAAGTACTCGGGCTGTATCTCGGATTCCGTTTCCGTTATGAGCCATACGCTCAATTTTATCTCTCACACCTGGTTTGTAGGCTTCATGGGTATAATCTGACTGAAAAGTTCTATTACAGACTTGGCACTTCAGGCGTTGATGTCCGCTCTGTTTGCCCATTTTGATTAACTTTTCACTTTGACAGTAACGGCATTGTAAAGTTTGGAAGACCATTGGTTTTTAGCAAAAATAAGTAAAAACTACTTTGACCCATCACCCTATTTCCTTAGGCATAAAACGTTTGCTGGCATAGTGTGTAACCTTTAAGCGTACTAATTTACTCAAATAAGCACTCTTAAGAAATACTCATTAGCTAGATCTTTTTTACTTATAGGTCTAACTTTGTTAATGATTTTAGCGAAGAAATTACACCTGGATTTACGATAACTTTATTGCTAGTAAATCTAATCTTTGGGATATTGGCACAATTTGTTTAGCCACACCAACAAAAACGGGCGAAGTAGTTATATACTTCACCCGTATCAATTACTATCACAGCAATTGCTTATTTTTCAGCCCAATCAACATTGGTATCTTTCCAACTACGGTCAGCCGCCGAATCTAGTACGGCTTCGCAGACTTTTTGGGTTTCGTGGGCATCTTTAAACGTGGGATGGCAGTCCGATTCGTCCTCTAAGCTCTTCAGAAAATCAGCTACTTGGTGCACAAACGAGTGTTCGTACCCTAACCCTAATCCAGGCACCCACCACTTATCGATGTACGGCTGGTCGGCATCGGTCACGTGGATAGACCTCCAGCCCCGCACAATAGAATCATCGCCATGGTCAAAGTACTCCAGCCGATTGAGGTCGTGCAAATCCCATCGGATGGAGGCGTGTTCGCCGTTGATCTCAAAAGTATACAGCGCTTTGTGCCCCCGGGCATAGCGAGTAGATTCAAACAAGCCCAGCGAGCCATTATCGAAGTGGCAGTGGAAGATGCAAGCATCATCAATACCTACCTTCTGCTGCTCCCCACTATCAGCGTGAACCCGCTCTTTTACGAAGGTCTCAGTTACTGCTGATACATCCTGAATGCCGCCGTTGAGCCACATCGCGGTATCAATACAGTGAGCAAGCAGATCGCCAGTCACGCCAGAACCTGCTGCATCCTTATCTAATCGCCAGGTACCTTCGCCACCCTGGGGCACTTCGGGACTGATGGTCCAGTCTTGTAGGAAGTTAGCGCGGTAGTGAAAAATCTTGCCCAGCTTACCCGAGTCAATTACCTGTTTCGCCAAGGTCACCGCCGGAAGGCGACGATAGTTATACCAGACAGTGGTGGCTACTCCAGCTTTTTCTACTGCCTCTACCATTGTTTGCGATTCTTCCAGCGTACGAGCCAAAGGCTTCTCGCATAAAATCATCTTACCAGCTTCCGCGGCGGCAATAGCAATCTCAGCGTGAGTATCGTTGGGCGTACAAATGTCTACCGCATCAATATCGTCACGAGCAATGAGCTTGCGCCAGTCAGTTTCGTACGATTCGTAGTTCCACTGCTCAGCGAAGGCTTTTACTTTATCTTCACTACGCGAACAAACAGCTTTCAGCACCGGATGATACTGTAGGTCAGGAAAGAAATTGCTTACTCGGTTATAGCCGTTGGAGTGGGTACGACCCATAAAGCCCCGCCCAATTGTTCCTATTCTTAATTCTTTTTTATCCATTGTAA
Source organism: uncultured Flammeovirgaceae bacterium (assembly GCA_937138955.1). Lineage (GTDB taxonomy): Bacteria > Bacteroidota > Bacteroidia > Cytophagales > Cyclobacteriaceae > Tunicatimonas. The sequence continues at coordinate 1,716 of CAKZPJ010000025.1, forward strand.
ATTGAATATTGAAAGATTACAAATCAAAAATTGTTAATTGCACATTGCTAACTGCTAATTGTCAACCCCAGCCGTGCTGCTCGCGCACTTTGATCATCAGGGCGAGAATGTCGTTCCAAGTTTGCTGCTTTTCCATTACATCATTATCAAACATACAGCCGTCCCAGCAGATGTGTTCGAAGGCTTTGGTTTGATTGCCGTTTTCGTCACGCAACCAGTAGCCAGCATCGTGAGCAACGTTTAGTTTACCATTGGGGTCGGTAGCCAGACAGTGGCGCCCGGTCTTATCGTGCGAGCCGGTTCCGTGTACCGTTCCGTCGTTCTGGGCTACGTGAAAATCAATCGTCCAGGGGCGAAGAGCTTCAGTTACCTTCTTCAACCCGGCTTCCAATGTATCCCGATCGTCCCAATCAAAATCTTGGGGTAGGATGCGGTCTTCAGGACGATTGTAGCCGAGTAGATACAGCAGTGTATGCGACATATCGGCTTGGAAACCCATGTTCGGACGGTCAACCGCTTCTAATGTATCTACCATGGTTTTCCAACTGTGCATACCGCCCCAGCAGATTTCTCCTTCGGCGGCCAGCTTTTCGTTGTAGTCAGCAGCTACATCGCAGGCTTCCTGGAAGGTCTTCACAATAAGTTTGTTGCTACCCTCAATATCCTGCGACCACTGTTCGGGACTTGAGGCGGTATCAATCCGGATGACTCCATAGGAGCGCACGCCGTGCTCCCTCAATACTTTTCCGAAGTGGCAGGCTTTGCGTACCATCTCTACGAATGTCTTACGGTCTTCATCGCTACCTAGTACCGGGCCACCCCAAATAGGAGCTACCAGGCTACCAACATTCAGGTTATGTCCGGCGATTTTATCCGCCAGCTTTTTGATGTCATCATCAGAACTATCAATTCCGATGTGTGGATCTAATAAGCCCAGATCAACTCCATCGAACTTCACTCCGTCTACCTCCGCCGCAGCGGTCATCTCCAGCATAGTATCTAGTGGAATTACTGGTTGGGAATCGGGACCTTTACCGACAATGCCGGGCCAGGTTGCGTTGTGTAATTTAGGATAGGTGTGGTCGCTCATAATGTTAGGTTATTTGTTGGTGAAAAATTTAATTTATGTTATTGTTTCGGTCTCGAAGTGTAAAAGCATTAATTCCTCGATAGTCAGTGCAAGACTTGTTGTTGTTTTTCCCTGTTTATCGGAAAACTCAATTTCGTAAATCCCCTTATCTAATTCCTCTACAACGGTTTCTACTTGCCCTTTTACTAGTTTCTCTTCAGGAATATCTTTTAATAGAGCTACTACATCCAGTAGCTTTAAAGGTGATTTATTGATATGGTTCATTTTCATAGTCATTTTACCTAGTAGGATGCAATATTCTTCTAAAAATATCTACCATTTCAAAAATGAACATCTTTGCCTGTTCATTTTTGTCTTGATACAAAAACGAACCAAAAAAATCAAGAAAGTTCAAAGCTTCCTCGCACAAATCTAACGCACACCCCGCTGAACTTTCAGGCCGTCGCACCGCTGTCAAGAATCTTATAAAAAAAGCTTTCAAATGTTTCTAGTATTATTTGCTTTACTAAAATAAATCGTTTTCCCAGGGAGTCATTACTTCCAATATCCTTGATATAAAGATAATATCAAACGCATTTAGTCAGCAAATGTGGCTACTTTCTTAATCTGCTGATACTGATTCCAATATTTTTAGTAGCCTCTCGAGCTCTTGGTTTCCTATGAGCTGATTAGTCTTGAATTCTTTATATTTTTTTGTTCCTTCAAAAAAGTTAATCTCGTATGTACCATCAGAGTTAGGAACTATCAAGATTCTTTTTTGATCTTCTCTCAATCCGTGTTCTACCGATCTTGATAAGATTAAATGATGGATTGAATTTCCCACTCTAAAAACTTTGTCAAGCCCTATTTCCCTCCAATATTCAATTGCTCCAATTAGTTGGGTTAAATATTCCCATCCATTGTACTGCAAAATATGTTCGTAATGTTTTTCAACTTCATCCCAGGAATGTTGAAACCTCTTGACTATTTCTTCACTCCGCTTGTCCAATTATTTTCTTCTTTTTCATTTTATACTCCTACTAACTACATAATATCAGCTGGCAAATCAGGGTTCTTGGGGCCAAAGTGTTTGAGCATTACGATGGGATCGGTAGCCGATTGGTTGGTGATTTTCACACCTTCTTTAGCGGCAGATTCGCTGACAAAGTACTCATCATGGGTTAGTTGACCGTAGCGAATCATGGTAGGAGTTTCAATATCCCATTCGCCCATGGTGCCGTGTCCCTGCATCATTATCATGCCATAGGCCGCGCTGTCTTTAATCATGACGGTTTGGCCGGGTAGTACGGTCAGTTCCTTCGCGCTAAAATCGTGAGAGCGGTAGCATATCCATTTGTCTACGTAGCCTTCCATCTCGCTTTCTGGCTTCACCGCAATCGGAGCCATAAAGCGGGTTTCCAGTAAATTCGGATTAGTGTTCAGTTCCCAATCGATTACTTCAACTAACTGGGTATGGTCGCCCATTCGGTCTTCGGGGGTGCCGTTCCACAGTAGTTCTTCAGGAATAATGGCTTCGTTTACCAGCGACTGGTACATCGCAAATATGTCAGAAGCCTTCTGAGGCTCGTAAGTACACATGCTTCCTGGTGCGTGCAGCATTCCCGGAGGAACATCCCAACCCGTACCTGGTTCCAGCCGAAAGGCGGATGAATAGTTCGTAATTTTATTATCGCCCTTGGTGAAGTTCTTCAAGCACTCCAGAATCTGTTCCTTAGTAGTACCGGGAGTAATACCGAAGAAGGTATAAGGAAAATCGCCGCCGTGATTATTTACCTGAGGCGGAAAATAGTACGCTTCGGGCTTGCCCGCTTGTCCGACCTTAGCCGCGTGTTCATCGTTGTGGTGAATATGGTGGGGCAGTGGACCCATGTTATCGAAGAACTTAGAGTACATGGGCCAACTTTGGTATTCATCCCAAAGGCGATCACCAATCAAACCACCCTTTAGTTCCTCCACTGCATCGCGCAGCAGAAATTGCTTTTCTTCACTACCATCGGTGAATACTACCGCACTCAGCCCTTCGTTTTCACCAGTGAGGGGGCCATTTTTAGCCGGAGTGGTCGATGAGAACCAACGTTCATCAATACCGCCGCGTTCTCCACCTAGCACATAATAATCATCGGGGTGAAGTTTGATTCTTCGTCCAGGTACGCAAAATGAGCGGGGTACCCAAGTGGGGGTTAATCGTAATATTCCTTGACCCTGGTCGAGGGCATCTTGCATAACGTTTATGTCTGTAAGCATTTTCATAGGTTGGTTATTTCAAAATGATCCCAGATATGTTCCGGGATAGATGGTTGATAATTATGGTTAAAGGTTAGAAGGTTTCATATCTGCAGACTTCCCCCCCCACGCCCCGGAACTTATCCGGGGTGTCCGGGGTCGTATTTCACATCTTACATATGGTTGTCTAAAAATTGCTTAATACTTGATTCATTAGTTAGCACTTCTATTTCTAGTGAGTACTCTCGGCTCTCACCTGGCTCCAGTTGAATGAGTGTATCAGTGGTACGAGCTTTCGCCTGACCGATAGGTGGATTCGTGCCCGGTTCGAGTCCGGTTACGTACTCCCCTTTACCCCAATGCTGCCAGTTGGTGAGCCAAGGCATTTGTTTCTTAGGAAAGCGAAGGGCTACCGCCATATTGAGATGAGGATTATGAACTCCAGCTACGCAAGTACCATCTTCACCAGGCTGAACATCAATAAAAGCTACGTCTTCTCCAGTACCAGAGTGCTCATCCACCGGAGCGGGGCATTTGCGAAAATCGTTGTTATTATTGAAAATCCGTCCCGGCTCGCCATTTGGATTTTGCCATTCACCCTGCCACACCAGTTTTGCTCCTTCATCTACCAGCGGCCAACCAAAATTGCAGTGGTACAGAAGCATATGCGGAGCCGGAGAATTTCCCCGGTTTATAACTCTATCTTTAATGAGGATCGTGGAGCTTCCGATGGTGCT
>CAKZPJ010000026.1 GCA_937138955.1 uncultured Flammeovirgaceae bacterium
GCTAACAAAATATTTTCCTGAACCTATTGGTGGAGAAATTGTTGCGAGAACCGGTTGGGGACTTTCGGGAAAAAATTCTCAGGATGCAGTAGTTCAAATGCGTATTGGGGGGTATTACTTCGGCAATCATCAGCATAAAGACTTCGGTACTTTCCAGATATACTACAAGGGCAATCTTACCGGTGATAGTGGTCAGTACGAAGATCGCAGTAACCCTACTACTGAAGGACATTGGCGTAGTTATTATCGCTCAACCATTGCCCATAATGGGTTGCTGATTTTTGACCCTAATGAGAAGTACAACGGTGGAAATTGGACCAACACAGAAGTAGATGGCGGCATGCGATGGCCTCTGAATAATGATGTGCAGCCTGACAATTTGAATGAACTGAAAAATGCAAAAAATGGATATCAGTATGCCGAAGTTATCGCTCACGAAATTGGTTCTGATAGTAAAAAACCTGAGTATAGCTATATCGCAGGCGATTTAACTAAAGGGTACAACTATAGCAACGGGGTGAATAGAGCAAAAGTGACAAGCGTCACCCGTTCTATGGTAACCTTCAATACTGATGATCCCAAATACCCTGTAGTATTTATGGTGTTCGATCGCATTGTATCTACCAACGATGGTTTTAAGAAAACGTTTCTGATGCATACGGTGCAAGAGCCTTCTATAGATGGTAAGAAGACGATAATAAACCGAGGAAGTACTTATAATGGAAAACTCGTTTCATACACATTACTACCAAAGAACCCTAACCTTTCTGCGGTATACGGCTATACTATTAATGGAAAGGATTATGATCCAGAAAAATCAACTGATAAAATGAACACTCGAAAGCAGCCAGAATACGAAGATTTGCGCTGGCGGTTAGAGGTGAATCCATCTCGTTCTCAAAAAGAAGATTATTTTATGCACGCTATGGCAGTTATGGATAAAGAAACAACTGAGCCTATAGCCAAAGAAGTTATTCAGGGCGAGTTAGTTGGGGCTAAAATGTTAGATAAAATAGGGCTTTTCAGCAAGAGTGGTGGCTTGTTAAGTTCGGCCAATTTTGAGCTGAAGGGGTCTCATAAATACGATATTCTCATTAATGATCTACTTCCGGGTCAGTGGATTGTTGAAAAAAATGGAAGTCCGATTCATAAGTTAACTGCATCTTCATCGGGCAAGAATATTTACTTTAAAAGCTCACCAGGGAAGTTTAAAATATACCGTTCTAAGGATACAGTATTAGATGATACTTTAATTTATGGCAGAAAGGACTACAAAGGGTTAGCAGACAGATAAGATGTACACTTTACCGCTGTTCAACCTTTTTTTGAGAGTGTACATACGTAACTGCATTGTAAAAACCACTAAACATCTTATCAATTGATGCTTCTTCTCTGGCCGTCTTATTGGCGTTTTCAGACATTTGCGATCTTAATTGATTATCTTGCAAAAGCTTGAATAACTTATCACGGTAATCCTCTTCTTCGTTGATATTAGCAATAAATCCATTGTGACCATCTTTGAGATACCATATCTCAGGGCTTTGTTTTACATTGGTGGTAACGTAGGGTACTGACCAATAGAAGGCTTGGTTAATTGCTAAACCGCTTTTTCCCGGAATAGTAAACACATCGGATAGCTTAACTAGCTTGTTGAAGGTTAGTTGACTTGGTATCTGACCCAAATGCATAATCCCCTCATTTTTATCAACTATTTCCTGTTGTTTCTCATTTAAGCCTCCACCCCCGGCAATTATTACACCGATATCTGGTTCATTAAATTGCTGGTAAGCCTCTAATAGTAAATCTAATTTTCGAGCAGGGTTATTTCGAGCAGCGAAAATAATCACCTTTTTATAAGGTATATCTAGTTCTACCTTTAGTTCTTCTTTGCTTTCTCTTATGACAGGAAATTCGTTGAAATTAAGGGTATTATACCCAATAAAAACCTTCTCTTGATTTCGTTTTTTTATATACTTTTTTTCTTCGGGAGAATAAAGCACTATTGCATTAGCAAGGTCGTGGAGATAATGATAAAAAATATTCTTCCAGGTGTTTTCTGGATCTTGCAGATTTATGCCATGATTCCAATAAATAAAGGGCACTTTTTTCAATTTCAACCAATGGGCTGTTGGCCACATGATCCAATCTTTTAAATGCATAAAGAAAATAACAGCTGAGGGGTTATACTCCTCGACTACTTTCTGATATGCTTTTATACCTGGCTTTTTAACAATGCATTCAAATACAGGTTGGTGATCAAAATTTTCCTGCAACTTATTAGTAAGCACACAAAGGTTGTATCCTTCTTTACGAAATGCTCCGTGAAAATAATTGTAGATTGGGACTCTATAATGGAATACTTTATTGGATATTAGTAGTATATTTTTCATCTACTTTGGTTACTTCTATTATTATGCCTCAAATATAAGGCGATTTTTTAGTGATTTTATAAGAGAAAGTTTCTATTTATCAGATTTACCGTATCCTAAACATATACCTTGTGAACTTAAAAGGTTATATAAGTAATCTTTTTTAGCTTTTCTTAGCGAAAAATAAGAAACATGCAAACTTTTATGCAGAAGACGGTACTGCAATATCTATAGTCAATTTTTATTTCACTTTAATATGAGTAATTAGTTGCACTGTATTGCTGAATTTTAGATTACAGTAAAGTGCTGAAGTTGGTTCTTTGATTCTAAATGAAGGTGAATACCAACCTAAAATAGGATTTGTTTGCCCCCGAATTTCCCGAGTCTGAAGGGAAGAGTCAAATTGTACTTCTAAAGTTCGGGACTGGGGATGTTGAAGAAGAAACTGATTATCTCCTACACTCTTTATTATAACTTCAGGATGCAAGTGCAAAGGAAATTCTAACGAATACTCTTGGGAAGCATTACCCAAAAGATTATCGGTGATAGTAATTGTATTCTGCTCTTTATCAAATACCAAACTTCGACGATGAGTTAATCCTACTTTTTGGTAACCATCATGTTCAGCTACAATCGTATCCACCAGATCGGTGGCTTCACTTATAATAACTTTAGTGCGATAATGATTAATCCACATAGTGGGTCCAGTACTATCAGCTTGGTTTGTTTGATTAATCCGGATAGTATTATGAGCCAATGTCCCAATAAAATAGTCGCGCCATTCGGCATCCGTATGGTAAGTATAGGTACCGGCATCAGTAATGATGGGATATCCATCTAGGTGTACATCAAAGGTCAGGGCATCGGCGTGCCCGTGAGCTGCAATCGATAGAAAACCCAGCGGAGCCGCATCCATATGTACGTATATTTCTTCTTTATCCTGCTGCTTACGTAGGAAAAAACGACCTTCTTCTGGAAACAAACTTGATGATTGATTGGCCGAGCTGGTCGCTACACTATCAAAGGTCTGCTTTCCTTCATCTCCAAACAACACCGTGTTTTTGGTATCCCAGCCGGCAGATTTACTTTTCCAGTGGTTGTTCCCGAATAGTACTACCCCCGACGTAAGCAGTGACTTGAAGTTATCAGGGTGTCCACCTTCTAACAAAACTACCTTACCGTCATCCTCATCACCGTAATAAGGAATATTACCCCGTACATCCATCATTTGGAAAATGTAATCCAAAATCTTCCGCAACTGACCCTGATAAGCATCGGAGAAGGGGTTATCTGTTGTCCGAGCTACTACGAGAGGAATCAGAAAAAAATCGGTAATAAACTGAATATACTCAGCTGCCTCTTCCCTATTTATTCCATTTGCCGAATGCTGAATAATGATTTCTTTTTCTAAACCAGCTTTGGCTTCACTTAACCATTCTTCAGACTCCGCAAACTTCCAGTACGAAGCAGCTACAAATAAGCCAGCGTATTCACTAATTAAATGATTGTTAGCTGAAGAGTAGTACGAAGGGTTTTGGTGACTATATAGACAATGAAGGTAGATTGTGGGGATCCATTGTTCTTCAACAAATTTTTTAAACTGGCTATTACTCTGCATAAGAGAGTTCACATCAAATAGCTCCCAGCAAAAGAACCACACAATAAGCCGGATATTTACTTCAATATTACTGTACCAGTTTACTCCTACCAGATACGGGTTATCATCAATCCACGATTGAACGATATTCTGGAACTGCTCTAAAAACTTCTCGTCATTAGTAGAGCGATACTGAAGCCCTAACAACGTCAAAAATTGGAGCCGATTTACTTCCCACACGTGTTTGGCACTGCCGTACTCACTCGTTCTAATGTTGATGTCCTTAGCAAAAGCTTTAGGAAACCGGCTTTGTGACGAAATATCCAGATGCCAGTCGATGGGTTGGTCGTAGCGAAAGTCCTGCCCAAAAATAGGGATGGACTGTTGTTTCATTCTAAAATCAACTGCGCCTACTGGCAATACTGTTTTTGGTAGGTGTAATAACTGCTTACTTCTAGGGAAATACCCCTGCTGAGATTGCCGTTCTTTCCGCTTTTGCCAATACTGGGTTGCCCGGTAACCAATTTCTGGGATAGACATGGTACGCAAGCGATGATAATACCAGGAAAAGGGCATATATATAACTGATTTGAGTAAAGTTATTTTTTGATTTTTCTTAGTACAACAATCATTCCCTCAGTTCACATGAAGTAACTTTAAATAGGTTGCACCTCTCTTTTTTCCTGGCAAGACTTTATCATATTGAAAAAATTTTCTCAAATTAACCAACATAACATAAGTAGTAATACTATCTACTTTGGATGTATTACTTTTTTTCTCAAATAGACTTTCATCGTCAACTTATACTCTGTCAATATTTCTCATCAATCATGTTGTTAAAATAAATTTACTAGTTATATATAATATAAATAAATTTATATTTTTTTTGTTACAAGTAAATCTATGATAAAGTGAGAAATTATTCTATTGGCAAACTTTAGCACTCCATCATTTTCTTTCGTACAGTATATGCTTGAGGTAGGAAGTTCGTAAAATCATATAAATTCTACCCCGAGCTCATGAAAAACTTTTATTTATTATTATTAGCGGCAGCGCCTCTTTTCTTCACCCAGTGTGTAGAGGAAGAGTTATTTACAGAAAGCAGTTTAGCTACGGATATTCAACTTAATTCGGCACGAACACAAGATGTGCGAGTTCCTGAGATTACGAAAGTCTCAGCTAGTGGCTCCAAAGTGACTATTGAGTTTACTAATTATGGCTCGCCCAAAGGTCCTGAGGGCGGCTACGAGCTGATGATTAATGAAAAGAGAACATATACTAATGTCACTCCTCGTCTATATTCCTCTGATAAGAACGTGAAAATGACTTTTAGTACCAATAATCCTGGTAGCAATAGCTATCAAGTTTATGCTCGTTGGAATAGTGGCTATAAACGTTCTAATTCCATGAAAATAGGGTCAGAAAGTACATCTAGTACTCCGCCTGCTGCTGATGATGACAGCAATGAAGGTGATTCTGAAAATGTACAAAAGCCGTCCAATGCTAAAGAGCCTGTAATTAGTAAGCTTTCGTTTAGTGGATCAACCGTAACCTTAGAGTTCGTCAACTTTGCCTCGCCTAGCCAACCTGAAGGTGGCTTTGAACTAATGATAGACGGTAAGCGAACGGGCACCAGTATTATTCCCAGAGTATATTCTAAAGATAGAAACCCAAAGATGGTATTTTCTATTTCCAATCCTGATGATCGATGCTACCAAGTTTATGCCCGTTGGAACAGTGGTTATATAGGCTCTGAAGAGGTATGTAGAGAAGGTGGACAATCTAGTGGAAGTTCATCTCCAACAGATGATGGTGAGGATGACAAAGACGGTGGTGATGATAGCGGTGATAACTCAAATTTGCCAAGCGGCTTACCAAGCTTGAAACTACTACGTGGATACGAGTTTAATAGTAATATAGGGGGGAATGTAAGCCAATCAAGAGATGGGTTGAAAGTTCATCACCTTGGGCGTCAAGATGGAAAAATTGTAAGAAAAGATGGCGAGAATGCGTATCATGTAAGGATTACCCCTGGCAGTTATTCTCCAAAAGATTATACTTATAGGCTTGAGCTAATACCCCGTAATCTTCCTTCGCCCTACTTCAATGATGGCAGGGTGGCTAAGTGGGATCAAGAGTATATATATGAGATTCGGATACAGCTTGG
>CAKZPJ010000027.1 GCA_937138955.1 uncultured Flammeovirgaceae bacterium
CCGTAGTAATTCTTTCGGTCGGGGGGGCGGCTGAAGTAGAGGGGCTTACTGCGGGAAGCGGTTGCATCACCCCGTAGGGTTGCTAACATATCCTCTCCATCGTATTGAATCCCTTCGTGAGTAGTTGTATTGGTAAGAGTAAGTAGCGAAGGTACCAGGTCAATAGCCGAAAATACCGATTGCTGATTACGGGTTCCTTTAGATTTCTCAGCTAGGAAGTCAGGTCCCCAAACAATGAGAGAAGACCGAATTCCTCCCTCGTACAGATGAGTTTTGTATCCTTTCAGATTACCCGCTTGCCCCGCACCAAGTTCTGGGCCATTATCGGAGCAGAAAATGATCAACGTATTATTTCGCAGATCATCATCGGCTCGGATAAAATCAAATAACTTACCAAACTGCTCATCCATCGCTTCTAACACAGCTAGGTAAAGTCCGCGTTTACCAGCCTCTTTCGCGAGGCCGTATTGTTCAAATGGCGGCCAAAACGGACTATGAACATCATCGGGCCAGATGTTTACGTAGAACGGTTTATGTTCATCTTGTGATTTCTTAATAAAGGTCATTGCCGCGTCAATAAACCCCGTAGTAATCTCGGATCGCTGCATCCAAGTGAAGGGTTTTCCCAGTATTTCAGCTTGCTCCCAAATTTTACCTACTTCTCCCTCTTCATTCTTCGTTAAGGGTAAAAGTTTGGCTCCCATGCCTTCAAAGTTAGTTAGAGACTCGTCAAAACCATATTCAGTAATATCTGGGGCATCATCAACGTCTCGCTGACCACCCATATGCCACTTGCCAAAATGCCCGGTAGCGTATCCGGCTTGGTTCAGGCTTCGCGCCAGCATCGGAGCTTCGGGATTAAGCCAGTTGGCAATACCTCGCTCGGCATTGTGGTTTTGGTTGGATAAATAGGAGGTGATACGGTAGCGTTGGGGATAGTGCCCGGTAGAAATGGCAACCCGCGAGGGGGAACAAATAGGAGAGTTTACGTAGAATTGCTCAAAGGCTAAGCCCTCGTTAGCTAACCGGTCAATATTGGGGGTTTGCGCTTCAGTATTACCAAAACTTGAGAGGTCAGCCCAACCCATATCATCAATAAATAGGAGAATAATATTAGGCGGACGATCTACCCTAGTGGAGGTGCATCCGCTAGCCCATAGCAAGGTATAAACGATAAAGAGGCAGAAGCATTTTTTCATGATGCTAATCTAACAGAATTTGCTTATTCAGTAGATAATGGCTTTCTAATTTCATTCTATTGGTGTTAACAATCATGCAGCGGAAGATAATTTTCATTACTTACTTAATACTTTTAGTAGAATTTAACGGTAAAAATACGATAAAAGCAATTTTTACTACTATTTCATTCATAGCCCACATCGTAATCCACTTTATGCCTCCATCAGTTTCCTAAGGAAAATATAATAAAGCATTGATAGATGATGAGTCCTCTGATAGGTTGACGGTAACTTTATTTAGGCTGTTGTAGATACCTCGGATACGGCGATTATTATCTGTTAGTACCAATGCAACTACTGTACTCTACCTGTATCCTTGCTAAGCCTACCACCGGGTAGCCTGGAATTTCCAGCCGGGTTGCACTTTCTGCATCTCTACTTCGTCGTTACGATGGGTGAGGCCACACTTTATAAAATTTTGGTGTAGCTTGTCTAATGCGTCACGATCAAGTTCAACGCCCAGTCCGGGGCCATGAAGAACGCCTACAGAACCTTCCTCAAAGGCTATTCGCCCTCCGGTAATTACCTCGTCGGATTGCCAGGGATAGTGAGTATCTAACGGATATGGGGGAGTAGGCAGCGCGGCCCCCAGATGCACCATTGCTGCCAGCGAAATGCCCAAATGACTATTAGAATGCATGGACAGCCGACGGCCGAAGGTGTCGCAAATGCGGGCTAGTTCCATGCTGGAGCGCACCCCTCCCCAGAAGTGATGATCACTCAAAATAATGTCTTCCGACCCCAACGCAATGCTGCTGGGAATATCCTCAAACGAGGTGGTACACATATTGGTAGCCAGCGGAGTACGCAAGATCGCTCGAACCTCAGCCATAGCCGCTTGCCCGCGCACTGGGTCTTCCAAGTATTCTAACACTCCTTCTAACTGTCGACCGCAGTGAATAGCCGTTTCTTTCTTCCAAATAGCGTTAGGATCCAGCCGCAAGGGTACTTCCGAACCGAAAGCCTCTCGCAAAGCGAGCATAGCTTCTACCTCTCGCTGAGGTTCCAGTGCCCCGCCCTTCAATTTGATTGACTTGAAACCGAACTCCTGGCACATAGTCTTCGCCTGGGCTACGATTTCTTCAGCATTCAGTGCCGATGCCTGACGAGCCTTCGCCCAACCCTGCGCGTTGGGGTCAGTACCGAAGCCGAGTTCACCCCCGGCTCCTTCGTGCTTGTAGAATAGGTAGGCAGCGAAGGGAACCCGGTTCCGCATTTTGCCACCTAAAAGATCAACCACCGGACGTTCACTAATCTTCCCCTGAATATCCAGACAGGCTACTTCCACCGAACTAAAAATATGCACTAGCTTTCGCTGATCCCAGGGGGCTTGCCCTCGCTCATCGGCGGACTCGCTACCGAAGTATTCTTCTAGTCGTTGTTTGATTCGGTTTAGCTGAAATGGGTCTTGGCCAATAATAATATTCTTAGCTTCTTCTAACGCCTGATTAGTTTGTACATTCCCCGGAATCTCGCTAATGCCGGTAATATTGTCTTTGGTTACTAACTCCAGCACTGTTCGTAGGGCGTAAGGTGCGTGCAGACCAGCCGCATTGAGAAGGGGTGGATCGACAATAGCAATCGGCGTAATTCTCATTTCCACTATTTCGGCACCTTTAGGCTGTCCATTTTTTCGGTTAGTCATAGATTAATTTCTAATCGTTAATTTTACGAATTAAACAGTTTCTGAAACGCTAGTTACCAAGCTAGCAACTTTCGGATATTTTCACCCTTAACGAGGGCAATCTCTTCGGGGGAGTACTCCTCCATGTGGGTATCCACAATTTCAGGAGTACCACTACCCCACACTACTCGATCGGGTCCGAAGGCTTCGATCACCCGTTTGGTAAAGGGCTTAGCGCTTTCGTACAGTGGTTCGTCCTGAGCAAAGTGGTTTAGTCCAGAGAGCTTCATGTAGACGTCAGGCAAGTCGGCTAACGCAAGTACTTCGGCAAACTCCACTGCCGACCCCAGATGAGGTTCAGCCAGATGATCAATAATAACTTTGCTACCGGAAACTGCCCGAATAGTTTCACCTACTTGCTTAGCGTAGCTAGGTCCAATGTGTAGTTCTATCACCAAGCCCAGGTCAACCGCTTGCTGCCAAAGGGCTCGCACTCCTTGGTCAGCAAAAGTATCCAAGTACATTTCTTTCCCCCGATGAGCATGAAAGCGAGTAGAAACGATCCGGGGTTCTTCTTGCACCAAAGCTGCCAGCTTCTGGGGAGCTGAGGGGTCTTGAGGATAAAACAGGCTAGTACCTCTTAGTCGGTCAGGCTCTTGTCGCAAGCAATCTATTATCAGGGAATGATCGTCACCGTAGGGTTCCGGATGCACTATTACGGCCCGGTCAATGCTTTCTTCATCTAGGCGTTGGAGATAGGCTGCGAGCGGGTCGGTGGGTTGCTCCGATACGTCCGGTTGGTAGGTAGCTTTAGAATGAAAGGGATACTTCGTAGTATCAGGACTAAAGATGTGAGCGTTCCACTCGATAACGACCCTATCCTTTCGTTTTTTAGCCCTATCAGGTGATGGAGTGGGTGCGGATAAAGGAATGGTGATACTCATCCCCAGCATACTCCCCGCCGTAGTTTGCACAAAGTTTCTGCGTTTCATTTTTTAAGCTTCCGCGTAGACGGCTTGTAAGATTCCCTTTATGTACCCAAAAGCGAAGGCGTGCCCTTGAAGTCCACTGGCGGGGTCTTGGTGCTGGGGAATATGATCGGGCATCAGCATACCGGTGTAACCTACGTCTCGCAACGTTCTTACGATTTCAAGAAAATCCATATCACCATTATCAGGGTACACTTCCTGAAAATTATTCCAGCCACCTTTAATATTCCTTAAATGAATGTTGAAAACCTGATTGCGCTCTCCAACCCATTTGATAATCGGAATGATCTCCGTTTTAGGATCTTTCAGTCCTTCCGCCGTAGAACCTAGGCACAGATTAAATCCGTGAGACGGACTATCGTACAACTGAGCAAACCGCTTGATTCCAGCAAAGACTTCGGGACTATTCCAGCGAGTAATACCGCCGTAGCCTACCGGGGCGGGCGGATCAGCAATATGATTACCTAGCTTCACATTGTACTCTTCCGCCACCGGCAACACCCGATCAAGAAGATAAGTAATGCGCTCGTATAATTCATCAATAGATACATCACCCGCAATCGTTCTTTCTTTATCCATCCCTTGCTTCACCGCCTCCTCATAATTCCAAGTGCTATAAGAAGCATTCCCCCGAGTAGGGTCAACGGTGCGGCCTGTGCGAAGTATCTTTAAGATGATGGTATTGTACAGTAGCATACGAACGTCACTCTTAGCCGCTACCTGAATCATTTGCTGGATCATTTCAATCTCCCGATCTCGTTCGGGGCTTTTGCCCAGCATAATATTAGGAGTTGCTACCCCGTTGATACCCGCTGAGGTTAGCGGTAAATGATAGGCCTCTACCTTGATACCGTACTTATTACAAGCCTCCTGCATAGCCAGTGAATCATCCAGATCCCATCCTACTCCTTCAATCACTCGGGGTGACCCCGCATCTACGTGAAACACTCCGTGCCGAGCCCAAAATTCTAGATTCTTCTGACTAGTGCCGCCATGCTGGCAACCTACGTGCATTATCCCGTCTCCTTTCTTTCTAGCTGGATTAACCACTTTCTGACGAGCACCACCTAAGGCTAAAGCTCCCAGAGAGGAGGCGGCACTTACCTTGAAGAAATTTCTGCGTTTCATAATTACTGGTTTTTTACTGAACCGACATCTTTTCCAATAACTTGGCTAATGCGCTATGGTCTAACTCCCCTTCGCCTTTGGCTAAAACAGCATCCATCTGCGCTGAAACCAGGGCGGAACCGTGCAGTGGCACCGAAAACTCCCGTCCGGCCTGAAGGGCAATATTCATATCCTTGCGATGCAGCTTAATCTTAAACCCCGGCTGAAAATTCTGATCGATAATTCGCTGTCCGTGCAAATCCAGGATACGGCTTTGGGCAAACCCGCCTAAGAGAGCCGCTCGTACTTTTTCTAAATCAACTCCCGCCTTCTTCGCCAGTGTAAATGCTTCGGCCACGGCTTGGATCGTCATTCCCACAATGATCTGGTTACAGGCTTTGGTCGTTTGTCCGGCTCCGGCTTCACCAATCAGAACCACGTTTTTACCCATCACATCCAACATTGGGCGCGCCCGTTCAAAAGCAGCTTCACTGCCCCCCACCATAAAAGAAACGGTACCTTCCTCAGCCCCAACTTGTCCTCCTGAAACCGGTGCATCCAAGGCTTCCACGCCCTTATCCTGCATGAGTTGATACACTTCCTTCGCCGTAGAGGGTGCGATGGTAGACATATCAATGAACAAAGCTCCCGACTGTATTCCGGCCAGTACGCCCTGTTCGCCTTCTACCACCTCCTTCACTTCGGGAGAGTCAGGCAGCATGGTGATGACTACGTCCGAATTTTCCGCTAGTTCTTTGGCGGTACCGTACGATTTTGCTCCGGCATCAGTGAGTGCCGAAACCGCTCCGCTAGATTTTAATACTCCTAAAGAGTAGCCAGCGTTTATTAAATTAAGGGCCATAGGTTTGCCCATAATGCCTAATCCGATAAAACCAATTTTTTCCATAAGTCTAAACGATAGTTTACTGTGTAGTTGAAAGTTAAATTAAAGTAGAGGAAATAGTTTAGCAGCGATTAAGATTACGACTAGCCCCGTGATACCCATGACCGTAAGCAGGGGTGAAAAGGTCTGCAGTGCTTCTTTTTCGGTCAGATTACTCATTTTGCACACGATCCAAAAACCGCTGTCGTTCATCCAGGGAACCAACTTTGAGCCACAGGCAATAGCCAAACCAATATACAAATGATGATAAGGCAGTACCGCCACTTCGGCCATCCCAGCCAGAATGCCCGAAGCAGTAATCATAGAAACTGTCGCTGATCCTTGAGCGGTACGCACTACCGCTGCGATGAAAAAAGCCAGAGGCAACAGTGCCATCTGAAAGTCCTGGGTTAAAACCCCAATACGGGCACTGATACCCGTTTGCTGTAACATTCCACCGAAAGCCCCTCCGGCTGAGGTAATCAGAATAATGACTCCCGCAGTCATTAAGGCTCCCTGCACCGAGTCTACCATAGCATCTTTATCGCCCTGCTTCTGCAACACCAGCAGCAGTAAAGCCGCCAAACCACCTGCCACCAATGCCAAATTCTTTTCGCCTAAGAAAACTATGCTTTCTGTAAGCCAGGTACTCGACGCAGCATCCGATAGATCAACAATTGCTTTAGCCGTAATCAATACAATAGGTAGTACGATGGGTAGTAACGAAAGCCCTAACGGCGGTAGGTGCTTATCATCTTTTTCGCCTAAGGCCTGAATGTCTTCTAGTGGGGAGTCAATAGAATCTCGCAAGGCAACCGGCCAACGGCGATTCGCCCAAATGGCGTAGGCGTATCCGGCCGCGATGGTTGTTAGACCAACTAAAAAGCCACCAATCATCATCATGCCAATGGGAATGTTCATCTCGCTGACTAAGAACAATGGACCAGGAGTAGGTGGCACCAAAGAATTAGTCATAGCCGCCCCCGCCGTAATACAGAGTACCAGCAGCAGATAGTTTTTACCAATACGGGTAGCCATCGCTTTCGCCAATGGAATCATCAGGTAAAAAACCGTATCGAAAAACACTGGAATACCCAGAAAGAAGCTACTTCCGAGAAAGGTTATCGGGGCTTGCTTGATACCCGTAACATTTAAAGTTGAACGGACAATACGCTCGGCGGCCCCGCTTTTTAGCATACACTTACCAATGATTGACGCCATCGCAATGAGAATCCCAATTTTTCCGGCAGTGCTACCAAATTGCTGAGCGATTCTTCCCCCAATAGACTGATTAGCCAATCGCTGGGCACCTTCAGCACTCGCTCCAGTTGTGAGAGCATACTGCTCAATCGCTACTTCGGGGGTTAGATACGCCACCACAAAAGCTCCCAGCAATAAAGCCAGAAACGGGTGCAGGCGCAACCCAATAATCCCCCCTACCACAATGAGCATTCCGACCAGTAATATCAGCAGAGGATCGGTCATGAATTATCGGTTGGATGGGAAGAATCACGATATTGAGCAAGTTTGCTCACCATTGTTTGGGCACCGTTGGCTACAAAAGTAGCATCAGAGCCACTGGCAATCATCCGGATGCCCATTGCTTGATATATCGGATAATCGTCGGGATTGAATAACAGTATGCCCGTAGCCTTTCCGGCTCGTTCAGCCGCATCGGCCGTTGCCTTGACCGCCTCATTAAATCGGGGATGATCAAACTGGCCGAATATTCCTAAAGCCATTGAAAGATCAGCGGGGCCGATGAACAGTACATCTACTCCATCCAATCCAGCAATTCCGTCCAGGTGGTTCAGCACTTCCTCCGTTTCAATCTGAACAATCCCCAAGATGTTATCTTTAGCTCCTTGTTGATAAGCAGTAAAGTTTTTACCAAACTGCGTTGTCCGAACCATCTTAGCCACGCCCCGCTTCCCTTCAGGCGGGTAACGCCACCCCGCTACTGCCTGCCGAGCTTCCTCTAAATCATTGATCCGAGGGCACATTACTCCTTCGGCTCCCAGGTCTAGCACCCGGTGAATCCGTTGCAGCGCGTGACTCTCAACCCGAACTAATGGAGCGGCTGGGGTTGATTGAATAGCCTGAAGTTGGTGCAAAACGTCCTGTTCCGTTCCGGCACCGTGTTCCAGATCAATCAGTACCCAATCAAACCCAGCCAATCCGACAATCTCAGCAGTTACTGAGCTACCTAAGTTGAGCCAACATCCATTGAGGGTTTCTCCTTGCTTTAGTCTTTTTTTCAGGTCTTTCAATAGCAATTGAATTAATTGTTCCGAGTATCTCTTTCAAATTATATTGTCTGGCATTTAAGCCAAATGATTCATCGTGAAGGTAAGAATGGTTTCAGGTTCACTCATTCTAAACCTGAAACCTGCTAACCTAGCACTTACCGATCCCACCAAATGCGGGTATCAAGCAAATCAGGGCCCTGCCGATCAGTAGCTTCGTCTACGTTCTCTTTATTCACCGTTACTTCAGAATCAGGATACGTTAGGCGACGAATAAAATCTTCGGTTTTAAGATCGCTGCCTGGGTAAGGGTTGGGAGCTAAATCTGGGAAGCCACTACGACGAAAGTTAGCCCAAGCTTCAGGTCCAATCAGTAGGGAGGAAACCCAGTACTGCGTATTAATCTGCTCCAGTTCTTGTCCCGCTTCCAATGGGTTATTAGCAAGATAGGTGTCAATCTCACTCTGAGGAATTTCAGTTTCACCCGGCCAGTTGTCTAGCTGTTGCATATGCGCCTCGGCCCCTTGGACATAGAGTTCAGCCGGATTGCCGGAAGTCCAGCCTCTAAAGGCAGCCTCCGCCCACAATAGTGAGGTCTGAGAGTAAGTGACCAAGTAACTGGGTGCTTCAGGATGTCCGAGTCGCCTTCGGTCGAGCTGACTGTAGCTGTAAAAACTGGCTAAGCCCTCTTCTTCGGCTACCGGTATAATAGTCGTATTGTCGAACCCCTGCGGCATACCAATCTGTGCTTCCGCCGAACGATCCGCAATTTCCTCGGTTTGCTCGCCACCACTTAACGCTCCAATGTAGCGAACGGCCACTACCGGTAGGCGAGGATCATTATTAGCTTGGAGATAGCTCACAAAGTCTTCGGCTAAGTAGTAAAAGGGAGCT
This sequence comes from uncultured Flammeovirgaceae bacterium, assembly GCA_937138955.1. Classification (GTDB taxonomy): domain Bacteria; phylum Bacteroidota; class Bacteroidia; order Cytophagales; family Cyclobacteriaceae; genus Tunicatimonas. Next base: position 8,982 of record CAKZPJ010000027.1, read on the forward strand.
TGCCCCCCGTTCAGGTTCGTTCCTACCGGGTTTCGGTAGTCAGCATTGTGGCGCACTACGGCATTGTCTTCGTTCGATTCCATTACTCCGCCAGTTATTGCTTTATTGGCAAATTCTTGAGCAGTTCCCGGGTCTACCTTAGTCAGGCGCATAGCGGCTCGTAAAAGTAAGGAGTAGCCTAACCGCTTCCACTGATCAATATTACCGCTGTAGAGAATTTCCTGAGGTACTTCGTCCTTAGATGCATCTAGTCCTGCTGAAGCGGTTTCTAATTCATTGAGAAGGTCTCGGTAGATAAATTCTTGAGCATCATACTTCGGAAAATTAGTGTCATCTAGGAAGCCTAACCCCGCTTCGGTGTAAGGAATATCGCCGTAAGAATCGGTTAAAGTCATAAAGGCATGGGCGCGCCAGATTCGCAGCATATTGTATAAGTTAGTGCGCTCCGGGTCGTTCTCAACAGTTTTAATTCCATCAACCACATTCTTCAGGATTCTACGGTAGCCGTCTTGCCAGTTGGCTTGCGTAGCTGATCGGTTATCTTGGTTCAAGTTTCCCCCGGTTCCTACTCCCTGAAACGGGGTAATCATGTGCTTTACGATAGTAGTTTCGTAGGTTAGATTACCGTATACCGGAGCACTCTCAATGATGGCGTAGTTTAGCTGATACGTAGGTTCCAAAGAGAGCAAGCGAACGGGATTGGTGTTAAGCTCATCGTAACCCTCTTCGCAGGAAGCCAGAAATAGGAATACTACCGCTAGGCTAAATAGGTATTTATAAGACTTTTTCATTGTCGTATTATTTTTAATTTCTAAAAGGTGATATTCAGGTTGAATCCAGTGCTACGCGTAACTGGTAGCCCAGTCGCTTCCAGACCAGCTCGGTTATCAGAGATAATTCCGTTTTGGTCGGGATGAATATGAGGCACCCGCTTCTTCAGTACGGCTACATTGTTAGCTACCAAACTTAGTTTGACGCCTTCAATATATTTGTTGTTAGGGATTAGCGGGCTAAAGTCATAACCTAGAGTAATCTGGCGCAACTGCCATGACCCAGCATCGAAAACTGATTGCTCCGACATTCTTCCACCGCGAATAGTCTCGTAGTACGTTTGGATAGGTGCCTGAGCAGTATTGATCTCGCCGTTAGGATTGACTCCTTCTCCTACTACGAACCCTTGCTCCCGACCTTCCAGAGTAGCTTTATCTAAACCATGACGGTAGGCATTGGTGTGCGTACCTGAGATGAGTTTATGACCTAGTTTGAAATCAATTAGAAACGAGAGGCTAACCCCGCGATAATTGAAGCTATTGGTAAATCCACCCCACCAAATGGGCAAAGCAGTACCAAAGTTGAGTTGCTCGCTAGAGCGCAGCGGACGACCGCTGGTAGCGTCGAATACCTGCCGTCCCTGGTCATCGCGAAGGTAGCCCCAGCCGTAGAGTTGCGCCATGGGCTTGCCTACTTCCTGTCTCAATTCACCGTGAAATTCGGCGTTGCCAACGGTAATGAATGACCCTTCTACATCATCTCCCAAGCTTAGTACTTCAGAAGTATTGTAAGCAGCGTTCGCAATAACCGTCCAATTAAAATCAGGAGTCGAGATGGGCGAAAACG
>CAKZPJ010000028.1 GCA_937138955.1 uncultured Flammeovirgaceae bacterium
AGCTGATAACGACGGACTACACGGCTATCAGGAGAAGTCAGGTACTATTGGTCTGGAAGCCGGACTGCATCAAATTACAGTACGTTACTTCGAACGCCGTGGCGGCGAATCGCTGAAAGTGTTCTGGCAAAATTCTATAGACAACAAAGCCGAGATTCCCGCTGCAATTCTCTACCACAATGGTCTAGATCTATAGCTACACAGTCATAGTAGCTTAGTTCAGGTTGGGCTAGGTTATTACAAAAATTAATCAATCAAACCTGTTACCTTTGCCAGCGAAACAAAGCTGAAATTTTATGATTCGATCTCGTGCTCAGGAATCTCGGGCGGCCATTGAGAAACTGTACATCACCATGCGACATCTGTTCATCCGAGGCAGCTACAAGCCCTTGGGAGTGTCGGGTGAATCGTTGATTCAAGCACTGCACGTTTTGCAGCCTGAAATTTACGGATTAATCATAGATCCCGAGCGGGTAGAGATTAATGGCTTGCTGTACGTACTTGACCGCTTACCCCGAGGAATTGAGGAGTGCCGCTATATCAAATTAATCTCACGTGAAGGCTACGAGAACTCTAGTTTTGAAAATATTATTCCCGCGAAACGTCGCCGTAACTGCTATCGGGTAGATGATCTACAGATGTACGTGGAAATGACCCGAGGGCGAAGCGATATCTACGATATTCTGACTCATCTAACGTTTCTCTACAATGAAGCCGAGAAAATCCGACGAAACGCATTAGACCACAAGGGGCGGGAAACTCCTGATTGGTTTAAATTACGCGAACTAGTAGAACGGGAAGAGCGAGAAGAAGAGTGCGACTTGGAAGCAGCGTACTCGTATTTATCAAATGTATTGAGTCGGACTTACGAAGAAACCCAAGAAGCCTACCAACGCTTCGCAACTGACCCTTCCCGGCATAGCTTATTTCATATTGTGTACTACTTGGGCAAGCTATCAATTGAGGAGGCTCAGGGGAAAGACGATCGGGAGGTTAAGTTTTCTAACACCTTACGCGAACGGATTGGTCATCACGTTTACGGTGAGCTGTGGGCCAATAATATTAAAGCTATTCTCACGGAAAAGAACCTAATTACTCGACCGGTTCATGTAATCAGTGCTAACCTTCATAGTGTTGTCAATACTATCTACGGCTACCATGCTCTCGGAAGATCAGACTATTCGGCTATAGAACAGTTGGCTACCGATATCAGTCAAAACAAGAAAACGCAGTTAGCAGATAAGATCCAGAATTTTGCCCTTAAACACGGTCTTACCGAAGTAGTTGACCAATCAGGTACCAATATATCGGTACAAATCATTGATACCGCTCAACTTCCAAATAAGCATATCGCCCCTGGAATTCCCCGTCCCGATGCTGATGAAGAACAGCTTCCTGTTTTATTAGTGATGGACTACGCTTTCGGAGAGCAAGCCTACGAATGCATGGATGAACTTCTCAAACCTTACGATGAAGAGCAAGGTAGTTATCCGCTTAGAATCGAGTCTATATCAATTATGGGAAAGGCAGGAATTTTAGAAGGAAGTAAGGGAGATATTATGATTCCGACAGCTCATGTGTTTGAAGGCACCGCTGATAACTATCCTCTTGAGAATGAGGTAGATGCTCAAGCACTGAGTGGTCAGGGACTGGAAGTATTTGAAGGGCCAATGATTACCGTACTGGGTACCTCGCTTCAAAACAAAGAAGTGTTACGGTACTTCTTTCGTTCCTCTTGGCAGGCTATTGGACTGGAAATGGAAGGAGCCCACTATCAGAAAGCCATTCAGGCCGCCGCTAAAATCCGTAATAGTATCAATCCTGAGGTGAAACTTCGTTACGCCTACTATGCTTCAGATAATCCGTTGGAAACAGGAAGCACGCTGGCTTCGGGTAGTTTAGGATTAGAGGGAGTAAAACCTACGTATTTAATTTCCTTTCACTTTTTGCAGCAAATTTTTTCCGAAAAGTCAGATAAGGTATTAGAAAGGATGAATTCTTAAAAAAAGTATAATTTTTGCATACGTTACGCAAATAAACGGATTTAAAGAACGTATATAAAGAATTAGTGCTAATAGACAACTCAGATTAACATATCCTCAACGTTAGGGTTATCATAGAAAAGTTGTATTTTCAACTTTGATGTTTAATAAAGTGCACGGTGAAAAAATACATGACAATTTTGAGAAAAAGTAAGCCAGTTTTCCTACTACCCATTATTATATCTGCGCTCAGTCTAAGCGGATGTGATAATGAAGAACCCGTAGATTTACGTATCAAAGAAATGCCACCAGAACAGGTAGCTGAATTGGCAAAATCTATTGAAGCAACGGTATCTCCTGAATTAGCCGAAGGACTTACGCTTAGCCTTTGGGCGGTGGATTCTCTGGTAGATGATCCCATTGCAGTTGATATTGACGATCAGGGGCGGGTGTACTATACTCGCACCCAACGAGGGCTTAATTCAGAGTTTGATATTCGTCGGCATCAGGATTGGGAGATTGAATCCATTCAACTGCAAAGCGTGGAAGAGCGACGAAAATTCTTACGTAAAGTATTATCCCCGGAAAACAGCGATAAAAATGAGTGGCTGCCCGATGTAAACGAAGACGGCTCGCGCGACTGGCGTGACCTTACTATAGAGAAAGAAAAAATCTACCGGGTGGAAGACGCTTCCGGCGATGGCTTAGCCGACAGAACCCAGCTAGTAGTCGACGGATTTAATGAAGAAACGGACGACGTAATGGGTGCGGTGTTGGTCAATGGTGATGATTTATTCGCTGGAGTAGCCCCTAACCTGTGGCGAATTAAGGATAAAAACGGCGACGGCGTGGCCGATGAGCAAACGTCTATTTCCCACGGCTACGGGGTGCATATTGGCTTCGGTGGTCACGGAATGTCGGGTTTGGAGATGGGGCCGGATGGTAAAATCTACTGGGGCATCGGTGATATTGGCTTCAATGGTAAGGGACCCGACGGTAAAGAATGGAAGTACCCCAACCGGGGCGTGCTGGTTCGGGCCAATCCCGACGGTAGCGACTTTGAAGTATTCGCTATGGGATTACGCAATACCCACGAGTTTACCTTCGATAAGTATGGTAACATCATCGGTCAAGATAACGATGGCGATCATCGGGGCGAAAGCGAACGCTTAGTTTACATTGTAAACGGTTCCGATACCGGTTGGCGAATCAATTGGCAGTTCGGGAAGTACAAAGATGAAAAGAACAATGAATACAAAGTCTGGATGGATGAGGAAATGTATAAACCTCGCTTTGAAGGGCAAGCGGCCTACATTACTCCTACTATTAAAAACTATGTGAATGGGCCAACCGGATTTTTGTACAATCCGGGAACTGCGTTGGGTCCCAAATGGAAAGACCATTTCTTTGTAGCTAGTTTTGTAGGTAACCCTACCAAGTCCGGAATTCACGCATTCAAACTGAACCCGAAAGGAGCTACTTTTGAGCTAGGACAGACTGAACAAGTGATGGGTGGTGTACTGGCTACCGGCATGGACTTTGGTCCAGATGGTGCTATGTATTTTGCTGACTGGATTGATGGTTGGACTCCCAAAGAAGAAGGACGGATCTGGAAGTTAGATGCGCCAAGTGGCAGCGATTGGCCGGAGAGAAAACAAACGCAAGAGCTACTAGGCGAAGATTTCACTGAAAAAAGCGACGAAGCTTTGGGAGAACTATTAAAAAACCCTGATATGCGAGTTCGTCAGAAAGCTCAGTTTGAACTTGCCAAACGAAGCGAAGATGGTGCCGAAATATTCCAGCAAATGCTCAACCAAACTGAGCACCAACTGGCTCGGGTACACAGCATCTGGGGCATAAGTCAACTAGCCCGCCAAGATTCATCTTACGCTGAAAATCTACTTCCTTTGTTAAAGGATACTGATCCAGAAATTCGGGCGCAAGCTGCTAAATGGTTAGGCGATATGCGCTACGCTTCGGCGGTGGAAGTTTTAGTTCCAATGCTGAGTGATGAGTACGACCGCGCTCGCTTTTTTGCTGCGGAAGCACTGGGCCGCATTGCCTACGAACCCGCGGTTGAACCACTGATTGCTTTACTGGAAACGAACAACGACGTAGATGCTTACATCCGCCATGCGGCGAGTTTGGCACTAGCCCGAATCGGAAAAAGTGAGCCAGTAGTCTCTTTAGCTAATCACCCCTCACGAGCCGTGCGGATTGGAGCAGTAGTAGCTTTGCGCCGAATGGAAGAGCCTCAGATAGCCGAATTTCTGAATGATGAGGACGAGTACATTGTCACTGAAGCTGCTCGAGCTATTAACGATGATTACTCTATTGAAGAGGCTCTACCTGCTTTAGGTAATGTGCTTCAGCAAAAACGCTTTAGAAACGAAGCCTTAGTACGTCGAGCAATTAATGCGAATCTACGGGTAGGCAGCGAAGAAGCATTACAGAATCTGCTAGATTATGCTTTATCTTCAAGTAGCCCCGAAGAACTACGAGCTGAGGCAATTGCTGCTTTAGGAACTTGGTCGGAGCCATCGGTATTAGATCGAGTAGATGGACGCTACCGAGGTGAGATAAAACGCGATCCGGCTACCATTCAGGATGCTGCATTTCAGCCACTTATTCAGTTAGCAACTCAAAACGATGTTGCGCTACGATTGGAAGCAGTACGGGCAATCGGCCGTTTAGGCTTCTCAAACGGTGCTCCTCAGCTATTGGCTCGTCTGAAAGAAGATCGGAACGCTGAAGTACGAGCCGAAGCTCTTACTGCACTAGCCGCTCTAGATTACGACCAGATTGGAAAAGCTATTGAGGTTTCTTTAACCGATACGGAAAAAAGTGTAAGAGTAGTGGGCTTAGACTTATTGACTAAAATGGATATTTCGCCTGATCTAATGGTCTTCCTACTTACCAATGTTATTGAGTCTGAATCTCGAACCGCAGAAGAGCAACAGGTAGCTATGGCTACGTTGGGCACACTTCCTGTAACAGAAACCAAGGAAACTTTTGAAAAACTACTTACCCAATTGGAGGGTGGTAAATTCCCCCCTGAAATTCTGATTGAGCTAACCGAAGCAATTGAAGAAACGAAATCAGATGAGTTAAATAATCGGTTAGAACAAATTCAGGCGGATGCGCCTGAATCTTTTGTGGCTTCTTACCAAGATTGCTTGTTTGGGGGTGATCCTGAGCAAGGACAACAGCTAGTATTTCGTCACTCTACTGCTCAGTGCATGAAATGTCATGCCTACGATGATTACGGTGGAAATGCCGGTCCTCGCCTCAATGGTATTGCTGATCGCCTTTCTCGGGAGCAAATTCTGGAGGCGATTGTAAATCCTAGTGCCCGCATTGCCCCGGGCTACGGAGTAGTTACCCTTAAGCTAGAGGGTGGCGAAACGATCAGTGGTATTCTGCAGGAGGAAAACGATACTGAAGTGGTGGTGAAAGTAGGTAATCAGCCGGATAAGACCATCGCAAAATCTGAGATTGTTGAGCAGACTACGGCTCCATCTAGCATGCCAAACATGACTGGCTACTTAAGCAAAAAGGAGATTCGCGATATTGTGAGCTTCCTATCTACTTTGCACGGTGACGAGATGCAGGCCAGTGCTATTATTGACTAATCTATCAAAACGATAATTTTCAGTGTAATAATATAAATTTGTTTAGTAAAAAATAGCATTAGTTTACTGAGCGACAAATAATAATTAAAAAATTGCTATTCACAATGTTATGAGGGTTTGATGAGTTATAATTTAACATAACTTAAACCGTCAGACCATGAAGATATATAGTGAAAGGCTAACCAATAGCGTATTTGCAGCAGTAGTCATGTTATCAGTAATTACAATAACTGCCTGTCAGGAAGATGAAGAGGTAGTAGAAGAAATTGAACCCAGAGAGATTGGCTATTCGGGAGTAGAAAAAGAACTCTGGGTTTACTTTGATCGATTTGAGGAAGAAGCCTTTAACCGAGGGATTACTACAAATCTACGAACCGCCAATATTACCGGACTAATTGATGAAATTGACGAACATCGAGTATTGGGTCAATGTAATTTTGCTTTCCGAAGATTTGGTTCTAATTTAATCACTATTGACGAAGCTTTTTGGAACCGAAGTAGTGATCGGGGACGGGAATTTGTTGTGTTTCACGAACTAGGTCACTGCTTTCTGAACCGGGCGCATCGGGAAGATACTGACCGCCGTGGAGTTTGCCTAAGTATTATGCGTAGTGGCACGGGTGACTGTCGAGATAACTATGGTCAGTTTACTCGCAACCAATACTTAGATGAGTTATTCAACACTAAATTTGTAGACGATATTTTCAGTCAATAATTGCGTGTATCAGCATATTCCCGTAGGAAGCTATTGTATGTAGTGGCAAAGTTGCTTTTCTTTGTAGCCTTACAAAACCCCGTTACTTATGAGAATGGCCGGTATTATTATGGCAGTCGTAGGATTTATCGCTTTGGTATTTTCCGTTATCTCACTCTTTGAGGAGTCCAGCCTGGGCCGTTTCCCACCGATGTTCGGTAATAGTTGGATTGTTATTATGGCCTTATTTTGGTTCTTCTCCGGAGTCGCACTCATCATTGCGTTTGGGAAAGAAGAAAGTAAATAAGCTGGTATTCTTTCTTAGAAGCTGTTTGAGTTAACTCTTCTTGTTTCTTAGGAATCTTTTT
>CAKZPJ010000029.1 GCA_937138955.1 uncultured Flammeovirgaceae bacterium
GGCAGAACCTTGCACACTTTTTAAGATATACTGCCCATCTAGATCTAGGGGCAGCGTAAATGTAGGAGTAGTAATATCAGATTGGGAATATTCAACTCCTTCTACTTCCCAAGTAAGTTGCCAAGGTGCAGACCCAGTTAATGCTACGTTCAGGGAAGCATCTTCTGAATTGTTACAAACAGTATCAGGATCAATGAATTGAGCCGACGCTAGGGCTACTAGATTAATGTTCTTACCCTCAACTACTCCAGTCATACAAGCATCCTCCACCGAAAGTAATTCATACTCCCCTATCCTTGTTGCCTCTAGCTGATGCACTACTTTGTCTTTTCCTAGGTATTCAGGTTCATCAGCCTCTTCTGTAAATGTTTCTGTAATTCCATTGTGAGTTACTGAGTAGGTAAATGACCAAGGAGCTTTGCCGATAAGAACAGCCCGCAAAAATTTGCGAGCACCTGGCAGACAAATATCATCTGGTTGATTATCTTGAAAATAAGCTCGCGTAGAATCTGTAATAAATGTAGTATTACCTTCTTCAAGAATTGTGGTGCAACCTGTGGAGCGATCTGTAACCCAGTCCAGACCTACTAATCCTTCCAAATCAAATGGAATAGATGCATTGGCAAGGTTAATATTTTTTTCCACTCGTAAATCAGTACCATTGGAATAGCCTAAATCCCAAGGACCAGTTCCGGTAATGGTTACGTCTAGAGAAGCGCTCCCGTCAGGGCATTGGACTATGTCACTCGTTAGTTCAGCGGTAGGGTTCGTAGCACAAGGTACGCCACAACCGTGCAACGATATTACTCGGTCAATATCGTATCCGTTGGCATTATCATTAGCAAAATCAGCCGGGTCGCTAATCTCTACCAATTTTACGTACTTGACTTCGGTAAAACCTGGTATTTCTACATTAATGAATCCATTTCCCGAGATGTTACTACCAACTAACTCAAAAGTATCGTCTAAGCTATTAGAAACGTATACATCTATTTTCTCATCACTCGCGCTGTCATCCCGCTCATCAATCAAGAGATCATCGCCTGCGCCTAAGGGTATTGGGTTGCTAAAACCGATAATAATTTCTCCATTGAAACCTAGCGAGATTGAGCTCTCATCGCCTATCTCATCGCCGGTTACTACCGAAAATGCGTTCACATTGGCTACGGTTACTCCCCCTTTTGTATTGCCAGGGGCAAAAGATACCGCGAAATCTGCGTAACAAGGGCTAGCATCGATAGGTATTTGAGCTGTAGCTCGGTTGGCCACTACTATCAGCAATGCCAATAGTAACATTAATGTAGGAGTAATCTTATCTTTCATGTCAATAATAGTATAAAAAATGATACTTATATTACCTGAGTATTATCTTTATCAAAATTAATCAAAATATTATTAAATATAAAGATTATTATAAAATTTTATACTATAACAATGGTCTATGAAAATTAAAGGAGAGATAATATTGTGGTAATATTCTGAAAATCAGATATTTATATTTATCCTCTGCATTAAGAAAAGAAAAAGGTAGGATGAAGTAAAAAAGGCGGTGAATTTGCAGTTTTTAGTTAATTAGGTATAAAAAGTTTCTACTTTCTAAAGAAAATGGTACACGAATTTATATCAAAAAATACTGTTATGCCCTGGAAACTATTGATGCGATAATTGAATAAGTTCACTGACAAGGCCCGTCCATCCGGTTTGGTGAGAAGCTCCTAGCCCCCGACCTGACTCTCCGTGAAAGTACTCATAATACAATAAGTTATTGTGAAAGTGAGGGTCTTGAAATTTGTCATTATCTCCAGTAAAGGCTCGTTTGCCATTAGATTGTTCAGTAAATATAGAAATCAGCCGCTCAGATATTTTTTGAGCGATATGATCCAACGTCAAGAATTTACCTGAGCCGGTAGGAAACTCCACTTTAAGTGTATTACCGTAGTACTTATGAAATTTCTGGAGCGATTCAATAATTAAGAAGTTAATTGGAAACCAAATCGGTCCCCGCCAGTTAGAATTCCCCCCGAACATCCCCGAATCTGATTCGCCCGGTAGATAAGAAACTGAGTAGGTATGATTGCCTATCCGATATTCATAAGGATTTTTTTCGTGGTACTTAGACATGGCTCGAATACCATAGTCTGATAAAAACTCTAGTTCAGATAGCATACGTCGCAAAATGCACTTCAGGCGATGTACCCGTACTAGAGAGAGCATCCGGGTTTCGCCCCGCCCTGGTTCGTACCAGCGGGAAATTAGCGATCCTTGTTCCGGCCGATTCTTTAGCACCCATTGCAAGCGACGGGTAAAATCAGGTAGATTTTTGTACAGTTCGGGATTAAGCACTTCTACAGCAAACAGCGGAATGATTCCTACGATAGAGCGAACCTTGAGCGAATGGCCAGGCTGACCCGACGGGTGCACCACATCATAGTAAAACCCATCAATATCATCCCAGAGATCTACATTTTCTTTACCAATATTGAACATTGATGAAGCAATAGCCAGAAAGTGCTCGAAGAACTTAGAGGCCATTTCCTGATAATAAGGTCGGGTTTGAGCAATTTCTAGGGCAATCCGCAGCATGTTTAATGAGTACATTGCCATCCAGGCGGTAGCGTCTGCTTGTTCTAAATACCCTCCGTTGGGCACATTATGACTGCGGTCAAATACTCCAATATTATCTAACCCTAGAAAACCACCTTCAAACAAGTTATTTCCACTTGAGTCTTTCTGATTGACCCACCAGGTAAAGTTCATCAGAAGCTTATGAAATACTTTCGCCAGAAATTCAATATCTCCCTCGCCCCGAGTTTCTTTGTCAATAGAGTATACTTGCCAGGCTCCCCAAGCGTGCACCGGAGGGTTCACGTCGCTGAAGTTCCACTCGTAAGCCGGAATCTGACCGTTGGGGTGCATATAGTACTCCCGCAGCATCAGCAGCAGCTGTCGCTTGGCAAATTCCGGGTCAAGTCGGGCTAAGGGTACACAGTGAAAGGCTAAGTCCCAGGCAGCGTACCAGGGATACTCCCACTTATCGGGCATGGAAATAATGTTCTGATTCACTAAGTGCCGCCACGAAGCATTACGCCCTTTCCTACGATTGGCGGGCAGTTCAGGCGTATTGGGGTCACCCTTTATCCATTTATCAACATCGTAGTAGTAAAACTGCTTACTCCAGAGCATTCCCGCGTAAGATTGCCGTTGAATACGTCGCTGATCCTCATTTTCAATGTTTTTCTGCAAATGATCGTAGAATAGATCGGCTTCTTGCTGGCGTTTTTCAACTATTTCCTCCCAATCTTTGGCACGATCAGGTCGAGAAGAAAACCGAATTTTTACTGACCAGCTTTCCCCCGCCAGAATTTCCTGCCGATAGTGCAGCGCAGCCTTAGTACCCGTCAGTTTTGGATTAACGGCTGACTTTTCACCGTTCACTACGTAGCGATGGACAGCATCTTTCGGAAAAGGCGTAGTTTCTTCGCGAGAAAAACGGGCACCGTTGGTTTCGTTATCACAGAACAGTAATTCCGGTTCACCTTCGTAGCGGATGAAATAGTCAGGCTGCTTACGGAAGCTAACTTTAATTGAATCTTCGGCTCCTTTCTGTAGATTTGGTTTGTAATCATCGTATCCCCAACTCCACGTATTTCGAAACCAGCAGGTAGGTAAAACATGAATGGGGGCTGCTTTCTTGCCTCGGTTCCATACGGTTACCTTCATCGTAATATCATTCTTCTCGGCCTTGGCGTACTCAATGTATACATCAAAGTATTCATTGTTATCAAATACGCCCGTATCTAGTAATTCGTATTCCAACTGCTGCTTACTACGCTGCTGGTTTTCACTCACGATCTTTTGGTAGGGAAATGCCTGCTGCGGATACTTATAGAGCATTTTCATGTAAGAATGAGAGGGAGTGCCATCCAGATAGTAGTACAGCTCCTTCACATCTTCGCCGTGGTTTCCTTCAGGATTGCTCAAACCAAACAATCGTTCTTTCAGAATAGGATCTTGCTCATTCCAGAGGGCTAGACCGAAACAGATCAATTGTTTATTATCGGAAAATCCAGCAATTCCATCTTCTCCCCAGCGGTAGGCGTAGCTACGCGATATATCGTGCGAGATATGTCCCCAAGCATCCCCAATATGACTGTAATCTTCCCGCACAGTACCCCATTGACGTTCTGATAAATAAGGCCCAAAGCGTTTCCACCCTACATTCCGGTCAGTAAGCTGCTTTACTCGTTCCAATTCGGGATTACTATTTTGCTGCGTATCGGCCATGAGGATTTTTTTGAATTGCTGCTAAATAAAAAAGCATACGGAAAAAACCCGCATATTTTATAAAAGTTTTGCAGAAAAAGTATTTTACGAAATATTAAAAGTGTATAGTGGTTACTCCTTCATTTCTTTCCAGATAGAAATACTAAGGTGTAAAGTCCTATCATTATATTTAGCCTCAATTTTCATAGTAAGTGATATTCTACCTAATATTGGGTCGTACCAAATGATGGTTTTGTATCTTAATAAAATTACGTAATTAGCAGTTAGAAGTAATCCGTTTTAAAAAAGCTCTAACCTCACCTATAGTTTAGTTACTGCCATGAATAAACTTTTTATACCAATGTATACACTTGTTTCGCTTCTAATTGTGGTTATAGTACTTACTGGCTGTAAAACCGAAACGGCGCCCGAAACCGCCGAAGAAATGGTGGATAGTACTACTAACGAAACTAAATCCTATGAGGCAATCTCCCTTCTAGGTGATACGCTCTACGCCATGGACCTTTCTCCCGAACGACAGGCTCAGTACGACTCAGCCCTACAAATTGCTCGGCAAGAGTACGAGCAACAACCCGACAGTGTGGATCGCGTTGTTTGGGTAGGTCGGCGGTTAGGCTATCTATCTCGCTATCAAGAATCTATTAATGCCTTTACCAAAGGAATTAAAGAATTTCCTAACTCCGCCGAACTCTACCGCCACCGAGGACACCGCTACATCACTACCCGGCAGTTTAACAAAGCGGTAGCCGACCTAAAAAAGAGTGCTGAACTACTTGAGAATCAACCCATTGTTATTGAACCCGATGGCATACCTATTCCGGTACCACCGCAACAAGAACCAACTACATTGCAGTTTAATGTATACTACCACCTCGGGCTGGCGCATTATCTGAACGGTGAGTACGGTAAAGCGGCGGAAGCCTATCAACAGTGCTTAGAATTCTGCGATGACGATGATGAAATAGTGGCTACGGTTGACTGGCTCTATATGACTTACCGACGGCTAGGTGAAGATGAAGTAGCCGAGCGATTACTAGCTGATGTAGAGCAAGAAATGAACATCGTCGCCAACGAAGGCTACTTTGAGCGGCTGCTCATGTACAAAGGGGTAATGGAACCTGATTCCTTACTGCAAATTCCCAAAACCGCTTCACCGGATGATCGGGCGTTGCAGCTAGCTACCAAGGGCTACGGCGTAGCTAACTTTTATTTGAATGAAGGTGATAGTACTGAGGGCGTTGAAATGATGGAAGACATTGTAGACGGACGCTATTGGGCCGCCTTCGGCTACATTGCCGCCGAAGCTGATTTAGCTCGGTTGAAAGACGTAGAGTAGCTAAATCGCAACTTTCAGACTATTTCATGTGAAAGGATGCTGATAAGGTGCGCGATAATCCCGTTTCAGCCTACTTTGTGCTTGGCTATTGTTTAGCACATCCATACTATCAGGGTCAATTCTAATTTCCGATTCAGCCAAGAAAGCAACATCAGCATAGATAACAGAAGCAGTAGTTTTTTGGGCATCCTTGAAGGTTGCTGAAATATTCTTGTTGGACTTTACTCTAATACCTTGAGCAAACTTTGTGAAGAGCTTCTCAATTGAAGCCATCGTATTATTCATCCAAGATTCACCCGCGGTAAACCGAACATCACCGTGTACGATTTTTTCCGAACCATCCACTGGATATACCACCCAGCCTAAGTCACTAGCATAAATCGTCGCTTTTTCTCCGTAGTAAAATACACCGTGGGTAGTATCTGGACTATCTAGAGCAGCTCCCCAGCTTTTGTGAGACCAATGGAGGGGAAAATCATCGAAATCAAACTTTACATCTAAATAATCTGGATTATCCTGAGAAAAGTTCTTTACAGTACCGCCTATCGCCGAAACTCCCGATGGAAGATCAAGATCGAGTACTTTACGGGCATTATGGATATAGTGGATTCCCCAATCAGCCAATATACCCCGGCTGAAATCGTGCTGTCCTCTCCACTGCGGAGTATTACCGTCAAGACTTGTCATATAATCAACTACTGGTGCAGGCCCGCAGAAGGCGTCATAATCTAGATGCTCAGGAATGCTGTTCTTAACAATAGAGCCTTCATTCCAGTAAATATTCGCCTTTGCTTGCAATATCTTTCCAGCCGCACCACTTTCTATGTAGGATTTTACCTGATCATTGGTATCCAGTTGAACCCGGGGGAAATCTACCTGGACGACATTCCTAGCTTTTTTATGAGCGGCTAGCATTGCCTGCCCTTCTCGAATATCGTAACTGATTGGTTTCTCCAAAAACACATCTAACCCTTGTTCACAGGCAGCGATGAATTGCAGGGCGTGCCAGTGCGTTGGGGTAGCAATTGCTACCGCCTGCAAACCGGGCATACTGAACATTTCTTGGTAAGAAGAAAATAACCTGGGAGTCGGATTGCCAGCCTTTTCAATTAGGTTTTTGGCATTCTGGAGTGCAACTGAATTAACATCACACAGCCCGATGATTTCGAATTCGCTAGAAGACAATATATTGGGCAGAAGAAAATCAGTACCCCACCAGCCAGTGCCAAGTATGGCTAGTTTAATTTTATCTTTTGTCGATGTAAACCTCATTGGACTTGCTATCGTACTGGCTGCCAAGGCACTTGATTTTAAGAATTCTCTGCGTTTCATAGGTTTATTGTTATAGTGCAGTATTATTTTTTAGAACGATTGCCCTTTTTATGCGATTAACTCCTAAAGAATCCTTCTCCCAGTTAAACCTGATGGAATACTAATCAATGCTCTCAGCCAATAGGGGTTCAGCCCTTTTTCTACTAATTTTAGCCACCAAATTATCATTGCGGTAGGCTTCTCGTTCCCAGGGTGAAAGTTGACTGGTGGAACCACTTTCATGATCATGAAAAGTATGTCCTTTCCACATCACTTTTTTGTCATCAATTACTTTTAGTTCTCCCTTCGCGTATTGCTTTACGTGGATTATTTCGTGCGCTAAAACCAGTCTTCTTTTCCTCTCGGAAAGTCTGCTTGCAATTCGTACTTTAATAATTCGGTGAGAAAGAGGTTTCATCTGATTTGAACAGAATGTTATGCCATCCAAACTCAGGGGCATATGTTTAGCGAAGACGATACTTATGTATACATCTTCTGTGATGTCAAAGTACGCTAAATACTGTAGCGCCTGTTCTTTTACGGCTACTGAGTCCTCGGTATTGCTAATTTTTACTATTGGTTGAGCCGAAGCTGATCTGAACCACAACCAACCTACGCTGGTCAGAATGATGAATATCCAAGTTTTCATGATTTATGTGTGTTTGAATAGATTGAGCGATACAAATTTTTCAGTAAAACATCTCACGAAATAGAATCCAGGTACCCAAACTCATTATCAGCCAGCTGAAGGATCTTCGTAACGTTTGAGTCGATACATTAACCGTCGTTTTAATGCCTACCAAGATGCCCACAACAGACAACCCCGTAATAGACAAGAGAAAATACCAGTTGATCTGATAATTGATAACGTCCCCTATAAAGCCCAGTAGCGAATTAACCGTAATAATCAATAACGTTGTCCCTACCGCCGATTTGAAGCACATGTTAGTGAAATAGACCAGGGCAGGAATGATGAGAAAGCCTCCGCCGGCTCCTACAAAACCTGTTAGCAATCCGGTAAGCATACCGATAAACACCAAGAAAATAGAAGAATGCTGCTCGCCTCCCGATTGGGGATCGTTCTTTTTGTTGAGTAGCGTTAAAGAGGCTAAAATCATCAACATGGAAAAAAATCCCAAGATCAATCCCCGTTTGCTAAGCAGAAAGCCTTCGGTTTGAACGATTACCTCCGGCAAGGCAGGAATAATCCACCTACGGGTAGAGAAGATCGCGATAAGCGACGGCAGTCCGAAAGTAAATCCGATACGCAGATTTACCATCTGAGCGTTAAGCTTAAGAAAGGTTCCCACTAAACTAGTTGTGCCCACGATGAACAGCGAATAGGCGGAGGCCATTACGGCATCAATAGAGAATAGGTAGACCAGAATAGGAACCGATAAGATAGAGCCTCCCCCGCCCAGGGTTCCCAGCACCAATCCTACAAAGAACAGCGATATATAGCCTATCATTTCCATTATTGGTAAGCGGCTTTAATGGTGGCAAACGGCCCGTATTTATGTTGCTCTTCCGAGAAACTATCGGCATAAGGTCCAAAGGGATGATCTACTGGCTTCTTAGAAATATCGGGCCAGTCGGCCGAGAGGTCTTTCTTGGGTCGAGGCTTAGAATTTACGTAAGCGGCTATATCCCAGGCCTCTTCGTCCGTCAGAAAGGGATTCTCGAAGGTTACCCCGTAGGGCATGTTCGCTTTTACGTAAGAGGCAAATTTTGAAACGCGGTACAAACCCGCTCCAACGTTGTAGCTATGCTCTCCGTAGAGCGGCGGATACGTCCACTCCAATCCACTTTCGGCCAGTTCACCTTCGCCATCAGCCCCGTGGCAACGGGCGCAGTAGTTATCGTACACGGTTTCACCCCTTACCGGGTCAGCCGGACGATCTAGCGGAGCGAGTTCCACCAGCCCAAAACCGGGAAGGGTTTCACCTGTCTGAACATCTTTTCCTACCCATTTCAGGTAGGCCACCATTGCCTGCATTTCCTGGCTATCCGGGTCAAGCTGCTCACCGTTCAGGCTGCGTTCAATACAATCATTTACCCGTTTCTCGAACCCTTCTATGACGCCGGAACGATTACGCCGCTTGGGATAGGAAGACGCTACCCGGGCGTAGTTGTTTCCAAAAGGCACCGTACCGGCTTTCAAATGGCAGTTCTGGCAGTTCATGCCGTTGCTAATCTGTCGTACTGTTCCTTTTGGCCCCAGATATTTTGAGGTATGGGCAATCAGTTCTCGCCCGTAGCGAATCATATCACCTTGAGCATTATTAGGAATTGAAGACGTATCAGGAGCCAGCCATAATGCTCTCTTTTCTGAAGCCGTAGAATTACTAGCTGAAGCCATTAGTTGCGGCTCTTTTACCCTAAAGGAAATTAGCCCTAAAGCATCGCCTACGAACAATACGGTAGAACCCAGTACACATAGAATTAGTACCCAGATCAATAAAATAAGCCGTTTAACGTATTGAATAAATAATTTCTCAGACATAGTTTAAGTCAATGAACAATGTACAGTTAGCAATGAACAATTATTATTGACAGTGATTAAAGAACAATTAGCTGATAGCAATATGCAGTACATAGTCTGCTGCATGGGACGCTCCGCTCATTGTTCACTGCTAATTGAATTAGTTGTGTGCTTCTTTGATGTAGCCCCAGCCTTCACCTTGCTTGATGACTATTTCCAGGATGCCGTCGGGTACGGTACCTACGCCGAGTAGAAGTTGCGACTTATCTATCTGCCGACGTTTCATAGTGGCTTCACAAACGTTGAAAGTCACTTTATCATTATCCTTCAGTTGGGTAATGTCTTCAGCCACCGAAGAGTTGTCGGCTACCACCATCGCGATGGCTCCGCCGTATACAACCACTTCAAATTCTGAGTTAGGATAGGCCTCGCTCATCATTTTTACGTGGCGCATGGTAGATTGGTGGGCCTTTTCATCCTGGCTGGTCACATCAAAAACAATTTTCACCGGTTGCATTTGCGCCCAAGCGTGGGTGACAAATAATAGAAAAACTAAGAATATGGAATACTTTTTCATGAGATTATAGATTAGGTTGGGTTATAAATGGGATTAGGGTTTGGGTATTGGGGGTTAGAGTTCTAAGCCCTAAACCCCAATCCTTAAAACCTAAGTAAGCTATCCTCCAGCGTAGATATAAGCACAATCTTTTTCTTGTGCCCGGCCTAAAGCCCAAACCCCGGAAGGGACTACTTTGATACCAGGGAGTACCCCGGCTATCCACTCTTTTTTTACTTCTTCAGGGTTCAGCCCCATTGCCTGAGCTGCACCACCACTATAAACGCTAATGGCTAATTCGCAAACGCAGTACATAGCTCCCCTTTTTTGTTGAGCCTTGATACCATCAATACCCGGCAGAGGAAAATCCCCTTCTTGGGGTTCGTAGTAAAGGTTGCGGCTTGAAGCCGCTTGGGTGCTGTTGTCAGTTATTTTAAACATCTCGCCAAAATTGTACTTCTTCCATAATTCATCTTTCATTGCGAACGGAATCGCATTATGACGCAATACTACCATGGCGGTCATATCCTCATCTGCAGTACCAGTTTGGTTATTACTCAACATAAATGCCCAAGGCCAGATAATGGGAAGCCCATCGTGAGGTTCAGTAGCATCGTATACCACTCGGTGCTTACCCTTCACGTCCTTGAACCATGCTTCGGCTTCGTTCACTGTTTTGATTGTAGGGCGAAAACCAGGTTCTACGCCAACTCCTGCTAAAGATGGTACCACCAAACCAGCCGCACCAGCGGTAGCCATTAGTTTTCCCATAAAATTTCGGCGTGAACTTGGGTTAGAAGAATTCAGGTTTTGAAAATCCATAATTGTTAGATTTTAGGTTAAGAAAATAGTATGTGATTGAAAATATTGATTATGCTAGCTGAAGAGACTCTATCTCACTTCTCTAGCTATTTTTCTACTCTTAATAGCAGACCAAAGACTTTTATGACTGGCTACAGAAATTGTTTTTAACTTTTTTTTTCTATGCATCAGCAAAGCACAGGAATACCGACTCGGGAACATAATTATTAGGGTAAACAAAAGGTAAACATTAGTATGGAACCAGGTAAATATAATGTGTACATTGAGGCATAAAATCGGTATCTGTATTGTTCAAAGTCGCTTTTAATTACTGCACCCGTTGGCGCTCAGCCTCTGACCCGGAACGAATATTTACCTGCTTCAGCTTTCTATTGCCAAATGTTTTGGCGTAAGTAATGCTAAAACCCCGCATACCAAACGCATAGGAAAAAGATCCTTCGGCATTGGCATTCGGAGTATTGATGTCGCCCTGCCAGACATAGGTATCCAGCAGATCGGTACCTACTACACTGATGGTGCCCCACTCACCCTTCAACTGTTTTTTCAGGCCTACGTCCAGTCGCCCCAGCGGCTTCATGTGGATCATTCCCCACTGAGAAGCAGATTGAAAGTAGCCGGTCATCTCTAGCGAGTATCCGTTAGCCAACTGGAACGTATTGGTTCCGTTGTAGGTAAAGCTTAATAAATCACTCTTCACATTCTTTTCCAGATGCTGGGTTTTGTAATCAAAGCGGTAGAGTGATATGTCGTTTCTGAACTCCCACCAAGGAGTGATAGCAATAGGCAGGGTAGTATGAATACCGTACGACTGTTGGTATTTAAGATTCTGCGAACGAAGTATTTGTAGATTGGTCTCAGGATCAATCTCGGGTTGAAAGGGTGCAATAGCGTGCTGGATGTAATTATACTTCAAAGAAATCCACCACTGCTTACGCTGGTAGCTCAGATCAATGCCGTCGCTGATAGCGGGGCGAAGCGCGAGGTTGCCACTAAATACCGTGGTAGGATTCACGAAAAAAACAAAGGGCGCCAGGTCGTTATAGGTAGGCCGGGTAATCCGACGATTGAAGGCCAGATGTAGTTTACTTTCTTCGGATACATTCTGGGTAACTGATAAAGTTGGAAAGTAATTGCCGAACTCCCGGTCTACCAGTGCTTCTTCTTCCGGGGTTTCCATGTAGGTGTTAGTGTATTCGTAGCGTAAGCCACCCTGCAAGTTCCAGCGTGTATTAGGTTGCCAACTAGCTGAAGCATAACCTGCCAAAATCTTTTCATCCAGCGTTGCGGTATTCGTAAACTGAGGATCAGTAATAGAAGTGCCGCCTACAGTTCGGATCGTCGTCACAGTGTTGGTGAACTGAGACAAAGTACCCTTCAATCCGGCTTCAAAGGAGAAGGTTTCACTCACAGTGTTAGCGTAATCTACACTACCTACCTCAATATGAATGGGGGTTTGCTTATCTACTTCGAGAAACTCTTCATCGGCAAGTTCCGAACCGTTTAGCGTG
>CAKZPJ010000030.1 GCA_937138955.1 uncultured Flammeovirgaceae bacterium
CTCATATGTTCTAAGATGTTCATTTCAGCTTGTTTAGCCGCTTGCCCTCTGCCTTCGTAATCGTCAAACAGCGTACTTGGCTCAGAGAAGGTTTTGCCCGAATATGCCTTGAAATGCCGTGCCGCCGGTAGCCACGAACGATGAGGGGCCTTATGAAGATAGAACATAAGAAAGGGTTCTTCTTCATTGCGCTCTTCTTTAAGCCAATCTAGGGCCATATCAGTAATGATGTCCGTTACATAGCCCTTCACATTGATGGTTCCTTCATTTTTGGTGATAAAATCAGGGTTGTAGTAATTTCCTTGGTCGGGTAAGATTTTGAACTGATCAAACCCCTTAGGATTATTTCCGAAATGCAGTTTGCCAAACATGGCGGTTTGGTAGCCTGCCTCTTGAAATATCTGAGGAAACGTAACCTGCGTAGTATCAAAAGGCATGTGGTTGTCTACCTTGCCATTGATGTGGTTATGCTTTCCGGTGAGAATAGCCGCGCGGGAAGGGGCACATATAGAATTGGAAACACTCGCATTCGTAAAAAGCATTCCGTTTTCTGCTATGCGATCAATATTAGGGGTCTGAGTCAGATGGTCACTATAGGCGCTAATCGCCTGATAGGCATGATCATCGGCCATGATAAAAATGATATTCGGACGGCTTACTGTAGCTTGTTCCTCGTTTTGCACTGGTTGATCTGCACAAGAAAAGAGAAATAAGCAAAGAGCAACTAAGTAGAGAGGTTTCAAATCTATAAGATTCATATCGATACTGTTGGTCAATTGTTTAGTTAGGTAATCAATGTATTTTACTGTCGCAGAAAGTTCTAAGATAGCGCAAATCAGCGCACTATTCTTACTCCATTCCTATAGAATAGGTTCTGGCTAGTGGGTAAGCGGTGTAGTCAATTACTGTATTAGAATCTCCGAACACATTCACATCCGGATTATAACCTCGGTAATTGGTTATGGTAAGTAAGTTCTGACCTGCTAGGTAAACTGTTAAGCCTGATATATTTTTGCTTTCCAGACCCGGAAAAGAATAAGCAAACCTGAAGTTCCTCAACCGTAAGAACGAGGCATCTTCAATCACTCTGCTATTAAAATCAAACGGACGAGAAGGGCGGATAAAGGATGGAATATCAGTATCAGTATTCGTGGGGGTCCACCGATCTAATACATAGCGTTGTCTGTTTCTCAGGTCATCAATCGGATTCTCTGAATCAATATTCGTAACATTAGCCAATTCATAACCAAATCTGCCCTCGAAGAAAAACTCTAGTTGAAACCCCTTGTATCTGAATACATTGTTCAAACCCAACGTAAGGTCGGGAAAAGGGTTACCCAATACGGTGCGATCTTCAGGAGTAATAGCACCATCTCCGTCAATATCCCTAAATCTTCTTCCACCAATGTATGAATTAGCCTGTGTAGGTGAGTTGTCTATGTCGCTTTGCGATTGAAATATCCCGGCGTACTCGTATCCGTAGTAGGCATTCATGGGTACCCCCGGCTCTAGTAGAGTAAGGTTATTGATAAACCTGACTCCGCCCTGAAGAATTCGGGGAAGTTCCCCCAAACTGACTACTTCATTATTCAGTGTTGCGAAATTTAGATTGGTAGTCCACGATAGTTCTCCAGTTAAGTTTCTTGAAATCACACTAAATTCAAAGCCACTATTTTCAGTATCACCTACGTTTTGCAGGGAGCTACCAAAACCCGTGGTGGTTGGCACGGGTAGAGCAAGTAATAGATCGCGGGTGGTATTTTTGAAATACTCAATGGACCCACTAATACGACCATCTAAAAGGCTAACATCTACTCCTGCATTGAAAGATTGGGTTGTTTCCCATCTAAGATCAGGGTTCGCCAGTTGAATAGGAGCAATCGACTCTAGTTCTATACCGTCTAAAACGGCTACTGGCCCTCTACCTAGCAGAATTTGAGATCGGCCGTTTCCAATTTCCTGGTTTCCACTTATACCAATACTTGCTCGTAGTTTAAGGTCTTCAACGAAATTGGTTTCAGGAAAAAATGACTCGTTAGAGATCCGCCACGCTATGGCACCAGAGGGGAAGTAGCCAACTTTATTATTTTCCCCGAAACGAGAAGATCCATCTGCCCTAAAAGTACCAGTTAGCAAATATTTGTCTTGTATGTTGTAATTTGCTCTGGCAAAACCCGAAACGATTGTATTCTCTTGCCGATCAGAACTCACAAGATTCTGTGAAGCTTCACCAGCACCTAAGTTATTTGATCCGAACGCTGTACTGGAGAAATTTCGCGATGAGGATGAAAACTCGTTACTGGTAAACTGCTGATAACCAAAACCCCCTAACAGTGATAAACTATGATTGTCTCCTAGGTTGGGATCATACTGGGTCGTAAACTCGAATAAGTAGTCGGTATCGTCACTAAAGTCTTTGGTAGCCTGACCTTGATTGAGCTGTCCGAGGAGGGTTTGTGTATCAAAAAAGAAGTCTCCTTCCATATTTCTCCTACTAAACCCTAAATTGATTTTCGTACTAAGATTATCCAATAATTTATAATCAATATAAGCATTACCAAACATGCGGGTAGTTTTATCATTATCTTCTATTGTTTCCGCCTGCCCAACAGGGTTGGTTAAATCTTGCAGACTAAAAGCATAATTTCCGTTATCGTCAAATACCGGATCGGTTGGGGGCATTTGCAATGCCGCACCAACAATTCCGGCTCCAGCATTTACCCCGTTTCCAACGCGGGCAATCTGCTTGTTTTCAATGCTATTGTTAAAGTTCATACCGACGGTTGCTCTTTCGCCAATAGAGTGAGTTAAATTAATTCGTCCGGAAAATCGCTGAAATCCGCTGTTAAGAATGATACCATCTTGATCGAAGTATCCTAGTGATAGATAATACTGAGTGTCTTTTGATCCTCCTGAAAACGAAAGGCGGTGGTCTTGAACCATAGCCGAACGTAATACCTCGTTTTGCCAATCAGTTCCATCACCAATAGTACTAATATCTTCTGCACTAAAAGGTGGCGGGTTGCCTCGATCAGAAAAAACATCGTTGTAAAACGATATATACTCCTGAGCATTCATCATATCTAGCATTTTAGTAGGCTCCTGAATACCAACTGAAACGTTATAATTAACCGTTAACGGGGAGCCTGCTTTACCCTGCTTGGTGGTAATAATAACTACCCCATTAGAACCCCTGGCTCCGTAGATGGCCGTAGCTGAAGCATCTTTCAGCACTTCTACCGATTCAATATCTGAAGGGTTTAAAGAGTTTAGCGGATTAGTTCCCGGTAGACCATCTACCACGTACAAGGGCTCGTTTCCAGCAGTAATGGAATTTGTTCCCCGTATTCTGACCGAAAAGCCCCCGCCAGGCTCAGCGTTGGATTGGGTAATTCGTACTCCAGCAACTCTTCCTTGCAGAGCCTGGTCTACTGAGGTTTGGGCAACCGTATTCAGTTCTTCTCCATTTACCGAACCCACCGACCCAGTCAGGTCACTTTTTTTGACCGTTCCGTATCCTATCACCACTACTTCGGACAGCGATTGAATATCAGGAGACAATGCTATGTTAATAGTAGTTCGTCCGTTAATAGATTCTTCAGTTGTTTCGTAGCCAATAGAAGAGAATGCCAGTGTAGTTACGTCGTCGCTCACTGTTAAACGATAGTTACCGTCAACATCAGTAACTGTTCCTGTACTTGTTCCTTTTGCCAGAATATTTACCCCCGGCAAAGGTTCGTCGGTAGATCGGTCCGTTACCTTCCCAGTGATGGTTTGTTCTATCAGGATACTTATCTTTTCTTTTTGGCGAGAAGCAGTCTTGTTAACACTGATCGTATTATTAACCTGCTTAAACCGTAGG
>CAKZPJ010000031.1 GCA_937138955.1 uncultured Flammeovirgaceae bacterium
TTTTATTGCCCGGCTGATAATAAGGTATATATTGACTTGAGCTTTCAGCGAACGCTGAGTGAGCGGTTAGGCGCCAGTGGCGATTTTGCCATGGCTTACGTAATTGCTCATGAAGTAGGTCACCACATTCAGAACCTTCTTGGTATCAGTCGTCAGGTTCAGTCTCAACGAGGTCAAATTAGTCAATCCGAGTATAACAGATTATCCGTAAAGTTAGAATTGCAGGCTGATTTTCTGGCGGGAGTTTGGGCGCATCATGCCGACCGAATGTTTGATATTCTGGAACAAGGCGATATTGAGGAAGCGCTACGAGCGGCTAACGCTATTGGCGATGATCGTTTACAAAAACAATCCCAAGGCCGTGTAGTGCCCGATGCTTTTACCCACGGTACCTCTGAACAGCGAATGCGCTGGTTTCGTAAAGGATATGAAACTGGTGACCCCTCGCAAGGCGACACTTTTGAAGCCGAGGTACTATAGTTTTCATTTAGCAGAGTCTTTTTTCTGTGCTGAGAAAATTTAACTCAACCTTATAGATCATATTAGCATTCTATCTTTCTACCTCTACTATCTTTAGGTACAGAAGGATAGATTTTTTTTAGTTTGTTAATACATAGATATATGATATATCGTAATTATATATATCTTTGTGCTATGTATTCAAAAGAACTCTTGAAAGGTACGCTAGAAGCTATTATTCTAAAACTGTTAGAAGACCATGATAAAATGTACGGCTACCAGCTTGCCCAGAAGGTAAAGGAAATATCGGATGGAAAAATTTTACTAAAAGATGGCTCGCTTTATCCGGCTTTGCACAAACTACTCAATGAGGGAAAATTAGGCTACGAGGAGCAGGCGAACGGTAAACGGATTAGAAAATACTACTTTCTGACCACCACGGGTAAAGAAGCCAAGATTCGGCAGATAACCGAACTACAAGACTTCATACAAACGATTAAGCAAATTATTTCGCCCAAGCCCATTTAATTTCTGCATTATGCTCACTGAAGAACAAATAGATATCATCGACGCTCAGATACAAAAGAGCAAAATAAAGGATAAAAAGCTCCGAGACGATTTACTGGATCATCTCTGTTGCCTGGTAGAGGATGGTTTACTCCGAGGAATTGATTTCAGACAGGCTAGTCAGCAGGCTTTTGCTCAATTAGCTCCGAACGGGCTAGACGAAATACAGCAGGAGACTATTTTCTTAGTACATCAGCGCAGAATTATGACATTAAAACGCTTGATCTTCTTATCCGGCTATCTGTTTTTGTTGATTAGCTTAACCGGCCTTTACTTCAAAAAAATGTACTGGCCAATGGCTGGTGAATTACTCATCATTGGAATTGGTGGGCTCCTGATTATTTATCTTCCCTTAACGATATTCAGTAGGCGCAAATACTTGTCAGGAAAAATTATTTCACTTCCACTAAAGTGGCTCGCTGGGTGTTTACTTATCAGTGCCACGATGGTTTTCTTCTCTGTGAACATACTTGAGCTAGGTGGATACGGAATCATTATTTCTATCTGCTTCTTGGTGATTGGGCTAATCTTAATGCCTCTTAAATTTCGCAAAATGTATAAAAAGACTGTCCAGCCGACGTAGACACTTCTTCTACAATTAGCATCCCTTTTATAAGTTTTCATATTAACCGCAATCACGAAAATGTATTGTAAAGCTCTTTTTCTGTGTCTATACCTCACTGTTAATTATGCAGTTGCTCAAGTTTCTATCTCAGCAAAGATTGACTCATTATTGAATGATCAGGTAGCCGAATCAGAACCAGGACTAAGCGTTGGCGTTATCCACGGAGATAGCTTGATCTACACCCGGCAAATAGGACTAGCAAATCTTGAATACGATATTCCTATCAGCGAAAATACCAAGTTTCCTATTGCATCCATTACCAAGCAGTTCACGGCTGCTTGCGTTGGTGTCTTAGAGCGAAAAGGGTTGCTCAATGTTCGTGATAATGTGCGAAAATACATTCCCGAGCTACCAGATTACGGTTCAGAAATTCAGATTAGACATTTGCTCAATCACACCAGTGGACTCAGAAATCACAATGTACTACTAGATTTAATAGGGTTTGATTATACGCACCAAGGGTACACCAATGAGAGTATCGAGTCACTTATTTTCCGGCAACAGAACGTAAATAATATACCTGGTGAAAAAATGCTGTACGGCAACTCTAACTACGTACTCTTAGCGCTGATTATAGAAAGAGTTTCGGGAAAGCCCATTGAGCAATTTGCCGAAGAAGAACTATTTCAACCGCTGGGGCTAGCGAATACTTCGTACCGAAAAAGCCTATTCGAGGTCGTTAAAAATCCTGTTGATACCTATTTTAAAGAAAATGGGGCATACCAACAGTATACTTCAACGAACTTTTGCATTGGCGCAGGAGGAGTATTAACTACTGTATCTAATTTACTAGCTTGGTCTAAGATTTATTGGCAAAACGATCATCCAATGCAATGGCTGGCCACCTTCCTCAGTACTCAAGATACACTAAACGATGGCACATTGCTGAACTACGGTCGAGGCGTTTTCCTAGACGATTACATTAATATTAAAACCATTCGCCACGGAGGGCGTGGATGGGCTTCAAGAACTATACTACTCGTAGTACCTGAGGAAAAGATTTCCGTAGTGGCTTTCGCTAATTCAGCCGAAACTAACGTATCGGGCATTGCTTACAATATTCTTGATATTCTCTTTCCTGAGAATAGTGCCCCCGAAAAAAAATCCCAGCCCATTGAATACGAAGCAGGTAACTTCTCTAGTATTGTGGGGAATTATCAAGAAATGAATAGTGATTTGTTAATGAAAATCTTCCTAGAAAATGATACGCTTAAGGCCAAAGCTTCTATGGGACGTTTTGCCGTTCCACTGCAAAAAGTAGAGAAAAATGTATTCCAGCGCATTGATAATGCCAGTGTAAGGCACACTTTTTTAACCGATAAAAGCAAAGAGTGGGATATGAACGTAGATTTTGGTGGAGCTACATTTTACTTTGAAAGCGTTGATTTGGCTGATCCAACTTCGGTTGATACGGAAGAATTTGTAGGTAGCTATCACTCCGAAGAATTAGATGTAACCTATCATTTCGTTGAAAATGATGATAGACTCGTCCTCAATTACCCCAACAACTCCAACATAACACTCCAACCTCGCCGAGAAGACGAGTTTGGTTCTAACCGACGAACGAGATATACCTTCGAGAGAAATGTAAAAGGCAAAGTGAACAAGTTATATGTCGCTGCCGAAGGAACGGTCAGGAATATAGAATTTCTACGGGTAACTGATTAAGTGATGGCATAGCTGCGAAAGCTAACGAGCAACTTTTTTAAACACCCTCGAACCTTAAGTTCCAGCCGAGAGAAATTCTATTAACTTTTCCTTAGACAGGGGTTTGCTGATAAATTCACTAACGCTGGCATACTCTAAAGCTTCGCGTCGCTCTCGCTCTCGAACCGAACTGGTAAGCACAATAATCTTTGTATTAAGCTGACTATAGTTGACTTCTTTTTCAAAAGCTTGAAGAAACTCTACACCATTCAGTTCGGGCATATTAAGATCTAGCAAAATGTACTGGGGAAATAATTCAGGATCAGAAGCTTGCTCTTTTAACCACTCCAATGCTTGATACGGATCATTTATAGTAACAAACCGATCATAGTACGTTGTTTTCTCGATCAATAAACGATAGATTTCCAACGTATCATTATCATCATCGATCATTAATACCATGACTTTGCTTAGGTTAGATTAGAGGGTTATGTTAATTGAGTAATGTGTAACGGCAGTTTAACTTTTTTTTGGCTATTTCATACTTATTTGGTAATAATTTTTTCTGCCAAAACTTTCCAAACAACCTGCCAATATACTAACTGTTCTTCACAAGTAATTATACCAATAATCAACGTAATTGTTCTACATCCAACTCAAAACTGTTCATTGAGCGATCAAACCAGTTTACGGTCATTTATTTGACCTTATACGAAATTTACTTATGAACTACGTCCTTTTGGGTTATTAAAAACTTTGTATTTTAGGGGTTTGAGTAATTTGTAAATCATTAATCTACATGACTAAGCAGAGAAAAATTTCATTATCGGAGGCGGAAATGCCCGAGAGCTGGTACAACATTGTGGCCGATATGCCCAATAAACCATTGCCGCCACTGAACCCTCAAACGCAGGAACCCATCGGCCCAGATGCTCTTGCTCCCTTATTCCCGATGGGGCTAATTCAACAAGAGGTTACCCCTGAAAAATGGGTTTCTATTCCTGATGAAGTGCGCCACCTATATTCATTATGGCGACCTACTCCCCTTTACCGAGCCTATGGTTTGGAAAAAGCATTAGATACTCCTGCTAAAATTTACTACAAGTACGAGGGAACTAGCCCATCAGGCTCGCATAAACCAAATACTGCGATTGCTCAAGCGTACTACAACAAGCAAGAAGGCGTAAAGCGCATTACAACCGAAACCGGAGCTGGACAGTGGGGCAGCGCGCTCAGCTTTGCCTGCCAGCACTTTGGAATTGAGTGCGAAGTGTATATGGTGAAGATTAGCTACCATCAGAAGCCTTACCGCAAACTGATGATGAATACCTGGGGAGCTAGCGTCATCGCTTCACCCAGCGATAAAACTAATGCTGGACGTAAGGTATTAGCCGATGATCCCGACTCACCAGGTAGCTTAGGTACGGCTATTTCGGAAGCAGTAGAGCGAGCTGCTACTGATGAGCACACCAAGTACGCGCTGGGTAGCGTGCTGAACCACGTACTAATGCATCAAACGATCATTGGTCAGGAAGCCGTTCTTCAGATGGAAAAAGCGGGGGATTTTCCCGATGTGGTAGTGGCCCCGTTTGGCGGAGGCTCTAACTTTGCCGGAATTGCGTTTCCGTTTTTACGTTATAATCTGAAAGAGGGCAAAAATATTCGTTGCATTGCTAGTGAACCTGCTTCTTGTCCCAAATTAACCAAAGGAGTTTTTCGCTACGATTTCGGCGACACCATTGGTATGACTCCATTGTTACCAATGTATACATTAGGGCATAATTTCGTACCCGCCCCTATTCACGCGGGTGGTTTGCGTTATCACGGCGCGGGAGTGGTGGTTAGTCAATTACTGAAAGATCAATTGATTGAAGCACGATCGCACCAGCAGTTAGAGTGCTTTGAGGCCGGAATTCAGTTTGCTCGAGCCGAAGGCATCATCCCTGCCCCGGAAGCCAACCACGCTATTGCCACAGTCATTGCCGAAGCCGAGCAGGCAAAGAAGGAAGGCAAACCCAAAACGATATTGTTTAACCTTTGTGGTCACGGCAATTTTGATATGACCGCTTACGAAGATTATCTATCGGGAAAGTTGAAGGAGCATGAGCTTACTGACCAGGAAATTCAGCAGGCTATTTCTGAGATTGACACTCCAGAGATTACCTAAATAATACCAAGCCAATTATAAGCCACCTCTCACGGTGGCTTCTTTCTTTAACCAGTTACTTTATTCAACAATGGAAGATGAAGCCCTCGATGAAGTTTATTATTTTTTAATGGAGCGGCTAATGCGTAAAGCCCGCGAGGTAACTAAACTTCGGTTTGTCGAATTTGGTAGTCCAGTTACCGTAGATCAATGGATTATCATCAAGAAAATCGCCGAAAAAGAAGGTATTAGTCAACGGGAAGTTTCTGATGAAACCTTTAAAGAACCAGCTGCAATCACTCGCTCATTAGATATTTTGAATAAAAAAGCACTGGTTGAAAGAAGAGCGGTAAAAGGCGATCGCCGTAAATATCAATTATACCTTACTTCTGAAGGAAGGAACCTTTACGAGCAACTTCTACCTACTGTTGTTGACATCCGCCAGACTGGATTGCAGGATTTGAATGAGAATGATAAAAAAATGCTCAAAGAATTTCTTCGAAAAATTTATCACAATCTAAAAACTTATTAAAATTTTTACGTATAATTGATATATCAATAATATACATATCAAAATTTATTTATTATGAACTTACTTGTGGTATTCATTTTCGGATTAATCGGTGTAGTAGAAAAACCATTAACAATTATGTACTCTGACCAAGAAGCAGCTGAAGAATGTGTCACCCAGTTTGTACAAGGAGCCGATCAGCGAGATTTGAAAAAAATAGATGCAGCCCTTCACAATCATTTTCGGGTAATGATTCATTCCAGTAATGAAGAAGTGCAGATCATTGATAAAGCTCAGTACTTATCGCTAATTAAAGAAGAGAAAATTGGTGGTACACCACGCACTTTCAGCGTTGAACAGATAGATGTATACGGCGCGAAGACAGCAAAGATTAAAGCGAAGCTTAGTAGTGGAGAAATGAATTTTCACAGCTACTATTCACTAATTAAAGTAAATGGCAACTGGAAGATAGTTCAGGACTTAGTGCATATAACTGCCTCTAACTAACTATTACGATGCTCTCACTACTCTTTTTTCTTCAGGGTTTACTAGGTGGGTCTATTAATCCAGGGTTGGTAACCACTGATAATCCAGTTACGGTCAGC
Organism: uncultured Flammeovirgaceae bacterium; assembly: GCA_937138955.1. Taxonomy (GTDB): domain Bacteria; phylum Bacteroidota; class Bacteroidia; order Cytophagales; family Cyclobacteriaceae; genus Tunicatimonas. The sequence goes on from CAKZPJ010000031.1 coordinate 6,561, forward strand.
AACATTACGTTTCAGTACCGTTTACATTCCGACTCGCTGGAAATACAAGTAAGCGCTCCTACTCACGGTTGGGTGGCAGTGGGCTTTCACGAAAATGCAAAACTGATCGGCAATGATTTATTAATGTTTTCAGTAATAGACGGAATGGTAATCTACCAGGATCAATACATCCGTGGTTGGAACGACCACCCGGAAGATACAGCCCTCGGTGGAGAAAATAGCATTAGCGTTGTCGGTCACCTAGAAGATGAGACGAGCACTACGGTTAAATTTAAAATCCCGATTAGTTCAGGCGATTCGTTTGATACAATTCACCAATCCAACCGAGATTTTTATCTATTACTAGCCTACTCCTTGGAAGATGACTTTAATCATCATTCTATTGTGCGGAAGCAGATTCCCTATCGGTTTACTTTTTAACGACTTTAGTGGGTAGGCCGCTTCGGAAGTGGCTTCTTTAACTGTACCGGCTCGGTAGATAAACCGTAAATTTCAGCCACTTGGTAGTAATCATCGTAGTTGATTTCTGTACGGGCATTAGGAGATGCTTCGGAAGGAACAACTACGATTCGCACTACTTCGTCATTAAACACATCGCGTTCAGCATCTAGTACAAACCCAGCTTCAGCGAAGAATACTACATCGCCTCCTGTAAAGTCATAGCTAATTTGCAGTAGTCCAGCATCGGTGAAAAAACTGACGGGCATAGGACGCCAAACATCAATCAATCCTCCATCAGTAGCTTCGGCTTCTTCCCACAGCAGAAAACCTAGTACTACATCGGTAGGTAAAATCTCATCCTCAATTGGAAACTCAAAGCCTGCTTGCCAATCATTTCCAGCATTAAGATCAATAACTCTATCGTAAGTAATACCTAATAATCCAGGAGCACCGGGAGGACCCTGTGGACCATCAAATCCGGGAGGGCCAACCGGGCCAGGTAAACCTTCAGGCCCTTGACAGCTAGTAGATAATACTATTCCTAAAATCCAGATAAAAATATGGTGAGATCGCATAATGTAAGAATTTATGTTGCTAATAATTACATTATGGCAAAAAGGATGCCTTTTTTAGGTAAGCAATGCCATTATAGCAAATACGGCTGCATAGCTTCCCACCAATTGCGCGCCATTTTCTCTTGCCCCTTCAAATTGGGGTGAGCCCAGTCAAACGTATCCGCGTAGGTATGCTCCGGGTTCTCATACCACCCTCGATAGTGGTGGACTGTTCTTACCGGCGACTGATCTGTAGAAATATCAGCAGCAACTTGCTCTACTACCTTCCTAATTGCAAAGGTATTCTCACTATCATTGAAATTTAAATGCCCTAACAACACCACTACTGCCGGATTTTTAGTTCGTAGGAAGCCAATCAGTTCGCGTAAGGGTTGACCCACACTATACTCAAAATCGCCTAGTTTCTGATCATTGGTACCTAAATGAACCAGCACAATATCGGGCGGGGTAGTTTGGTTGTAACCGATAATGGTCTTCCGAATGGCATCTGCTGTTTTGTTACCGTAATAACCATCGTGGTCGGGATCAAATGCTACTCCCTCGGCTACGTTAGGCCAGGTAGCATCATTATGTAAACCTTCAGTTCTAGAACCTATAAAATCAAATACAATATTCTGTTGGTGCAGTATCATTTGCAGCGGCAGACGGTAAGTATACTCTTTCACATTACGCTTTCCTCCTTGGGTAATCGAGTCGCCGATAGCCATAATTCGTACTGGCTCATTGAGCGAGACAAAACACAAAAACAGCAACCCCACCGACAGAAAAATCACGTTTGTCAGAAGGGTTTGAAAACCTGTCTTACGGTAGAACTTCATATGCAGACTAATAAATAAGTCGAATATCAGATTTACCCGTTAGAAGTTCTATTTGCTGCTCTTGCCAACTAAACATACCGCTCATACCTGGAGGCAGAATAACACTGCCGACAACTTCCTCTTCTGTAAATTGA
>CAKZPJ010000032.1 GCA_937138955.1 uncultured Flammeovirgaceae bacterium
GCCAGTGTGGTACTTTAAGAATTCATTACCTGCCAGGTACATACCCTTGGCGTACTTCTGACCATCTGGTTCAAGCCATTTTGTTTTTTCGCTATAATTATCGCCCCGTATGGTAACAACTGGATTTTGTAGGGTAGCTGTGGCTTGAGTTTGAGTTGAATATGCTACTACTTTTTCTTTCTTAAGAACGCCATCTATTTCTAAGCTAGACTTTAAAGCACCTAAATATTGAGACTCAGCACTACCGCCAATTTTGTATTTACCCCGCGTGAAGTTGACATAGCTATACAGCGATACAGCTTGTTTTGATTTATCAACTAAGCTTGACAAGCTACCAGTAGACGTTTTTTCGTTAGAATAATGATATACATCTGCTAACCTATAGTTAATAAATAACTTGACTTTTGCCTGATTTCCAACATTCCAATCATTCCCTACCTCCGAAAAAGCATAGACTAAGGAAACATCCGCTATTAATGCATTATTTAATTCTTTTGATAAATCTTGTGGCCCTTTTCTAAAACCATCTGTTTTGTTCGATAACGCAGTCCGATCTCTATAATAAAAAGAATAACCAGTAGGAATAACACTTAAAATTCCGGGCATATCAGTCTCAAATATCATTGGCCCAGTAGCTATTTTCCACCCGTCATAATAATCTGTTTTTCCAGCTTCATCGGCTGAAATAACTTCGTAACCGTTCCCTTTCATATCTCCCAAAAAATCCGCGAACAATTGATCAGATTTAGCTTGTAGAGCCTCTTTTTCTAATGTTGATAGTCCAACTGCCGCTTTAGCTTTCGCTGCATTTTTAATAGTTCTGCCAAACCCTCCCGCTTTTTTCTTGTCTATCGCTTCTTTATATAGTTCAATCTTAATTCCAAAATTTGCTATATATACTTTTTGAAGCCCTTCGTTTAGCTTTTTAGGTTTAAATGAATCATCCTTTGGTTTGAAATCACCTAATTCTTGTGAATAAAGATTAGAAAATGACATAACAATGAGAGCTATAAAAGATAGGAATACTTTTTTCATAATTGAATATTTGTAGTCAAGTATTAGTGACGTAATATTTAGATTTTTTTGTTTATTGAAGCTAAGGGTAAGCGATAGAAGTCGTCCTCAACCTTTTCTCGCAATGGGGAATATTGTAGGATAGTGCTATTGCTACTCGCCCAAAAATATCATTGGCTACATTGAATTTACTGAACCACCACACCAAGCATTTCTAATTGCTGGGGGTTCTCATCAAGGGCTACCCGGGCAATTCGCATAAAACGGCGCATCCAAAGCTCCAGGTCATTAATAGCATTGTTTTTATCTTGAGTAGCTACCTGAGCTTGACCCTTAGCTTTTTTCTGAAGACGTTGTAGACCACCAATCTGGGCGATTAGTTTACGGGTCTCAATCAGTTCTTTTTGAGGAACATTATATCTTTCCATCTGTTTGGCTACTACTGCAATACGCGTGTAGAAACGCTGTACCTGGGTTAGCCAATCGGGTAAATTACGCTCTCGGGCTTGCCCTAGCTTTAGAGCATTCCAAAAAGTGATATCATCGCGGAAAGCAATTCGGGCAATAGATAGGTGAGTACTAAATAAAGTATCTACCTGCTGACGAGCCTCATTCAGTACCCGAGTAGCGTCTTTAGCCGCTAAATGAGCATCTTCTTGCTGCATCATCAGTTCATCCAGTGCCATCCGCATAGCCCGACCTTGCTTTATTTTCTTTTCATCGTAGCCGTATACAGCTAGTTGAGTAAGAATTTCGGGAGTATTTAGCGCATTATCTACTGCTACGTCTACCTGATTTAAAAAATATGTCTCTTTAATCTTCACCATACTTGATAATTGCGTATATCTTAATAAGGTTACACAAAAATGATACAAGCTTACTAAAAGCATTATCGGTTTTGCCTTTAAATCTATTGCAAGTACTATTTATTTCAAATAGACCGAAAAACCCTCAAGGGGTGCCAAAATAAACCAATACGGAAGATAGTTTCGTGCAAGCAATCATTCGATAGCCTTACAGCGAGACAGCTACGTCAACCGGAAGAATAAAGAGGGGGCACAAAGTACTTCCTTAGCAATAGGGAGCTATTCAGAGGGACTACAATGCTCTTTCCCGCTGGCCGGGAATAGCAAAGTAGGGTTACTATATGCTTCCCCGTTAATGGGGAGTACCTTAGCGGAGTTACAGTATGTTTCCCAATTAGTGGGAAATTGTTCTGCTGCCCCTCATTACCCCTCCTAGTTATCCAAATATCATTCAACGATCATTTTCAACTATGGTAATTATAGAGCTAAGTTTCTGTAGGCTCCTATTTAGTTGTTTCGCAAACTGAGTAAAATAGAACAAGCCTACTATGTGATTTCCTAAATGAAAGGGGTAACTGAAATTTACTATAGTAGGAAAATAATAATAAGATTATTAGTTCGGTAGTAAACATTCACCCTCTGCGAAGTGATAAAAGGAGAAGATTTCACGCTAGGTACAAAATGTTATCTCATTAATAAGTTACTTGCAAAAATACGGTTTACTCTCTTTAGATGTAAAGTGTCAGCCAAAACAAAGCCATGTAAATAGGACTCGCGTATGTAGATGGAATTTATAGATACGGTAGAGCAAGTATCAGAAAGCCTCTATTCACAACATAGATCAGAGAGGATTAACTATTGGCTTATAGATATAATTGCTAAGTTGCCGAAACAATTGT
>CAKZPJ010000033.1 GCA_937138955.1 uncultured Flammeovirgaceae bacterium
AAACCTTCTGACTAGCACTAGTGTACAGGTGTAATTCAACTTGAGCATCGGTAGAGGAACTGTTGGACAGCGACACATACAATAAGTTTTGAGCTGGATTAGGAAATACCAAGACTTCCGTCTTTGGAAAAGGATCAAACTCAGCTTCCGGGGCTATTTCAAAATAGGAACTTTTGGAAGCATGTTGTTGGTAGCGAGTGTTATCTCTATCTTCCGTAGAAAGTGCTTTATCAGGAATAAGCCGTTTGCTGATGCCTGGTCCTTGATAACGTACTTCTAAGACATTACCGCCGTATCGTTCAAAGAAGAGTACTCGAATGGGGTGCCAGCCAGCCATTAGAGTTACGCTTCCTGAACGTTCTCGTTTACCGTGTAAACCATTGTTATCAACAACCTTTCGCGTATTGATAAACAGTTGGCTGCCATCGTCAGAAGTTGTGTAAAAAGTATATGTTCCACCAGTTTCTATATTGACGTATCCTTCAAATACAAACCCGAACTCATTGTCGCGCTGGCGGTTCTTCAGATTAAAATTGCTTTGTGTTCCAGCTTGCTCGAGAGGAAGTTGGGAGAAATTAGGGAGGGTTTTCCAACTACCATGATAGTACTGATAATTTAGCCCAGGACTGCCATTGGAAGGCGGTGGTGTAGAGGGTTTTGTTTCAAACACTCTTTCGTCAGCACCAACGTCAAATTTTCCGGCTTGCGGTCGGGTATCACCCTCCCAGTCGGTAGTCACCGCACCAATGCTTACTGCGGCATTGATAGCGGGCGAATTACTTCCCAACCGATAGTAATGAGCACTAGCATTCGCAAATTTGGCATCTTTTACTTCAGGAATAGACATATTTCCTTGGCCAGGATAGTTTTTGCTAGGGATACCTGAACCTACTAACAAATTGTTCTTATAACTTAACCAGGAACCAACATTTTGGGTAATACTCATGTGCCTACTTGATTGGCTAACGAACGTATTGTGATAAATAGAGATTTCTTTACCCCGGTGAATAAGCAGCCCTTTATTATTTTGGTAGAAGAAGTTATTGCAAACTTTTATATTCTTGGGTAGCATGCCGTCACTTACAAATATCCCTAGACCTATTTCATTGTTAAAAAATTTATTTTCTTCTATCCGTATCCCTCTGGCTCCGTAATGAACAATCATCCCTATACCTGAACCTCCAGTACAGCCTAAATCGCCACCAGGGCACCCTGCGTGCTGAGAAAAAGAGTTTTTCTTTACTAGAACAGTACCGTGAACGGTTTTGATATCAATCCCATTCTCACCGCAGTTGATAAATTCATTATCCACAATCTCCCAATCACGAATATCCTCACCTTTGTGCCCCATCTGAATACCATCGGCGGCAACGTTGATGAAGGTAGAACGCTTAATCGTGACTCTTCTTCCCCGTCGGCCACAAGCAATAGCGTGGGTATCATTCCCCACTTTAACCCCTTTTATGTTCTTGAAAGTACAGCGGTCAAATAAAATATCAGTAGCTCCATCAATTGCCACAACGAAAGAAGCTACATTATAATTTTTAAAAGTACAGTTGATAAACTTAGTGCCACTATCTTCTTTACGCAGTAAAAATTGTTCGTTATGGTCAAATGTTTGATTACGGTAGACCTTCGGTTGGGCGATAACCCAGGAAGAATACATACAAAAAATAATGATGCATGCTCCCCGATAATAGGAAGACACAACGGTAGAATAGCCAATAGTAATAGTCATGTTTACTTTGTGGTGGTAAAACGTAGATATATGAGTATCCTAAATGGGTAGGAGGGTATTATGCAGTAAAATAAGCAGTTATCAGGGTATTTTTAACCGTTAGCTTGGTAAATATAGTAGTCTTACTCTGAAAATTGACTTGAATATAGTATAGTTTGCCCTGGAATATAGTGGCGAAAGTATACCTTTATTCTGAGATTAGAAACTAAAGAAGCGTCAAACGATATAGGTATTGGTCAGTACTATCGTTAAATAGTGTTTGGCAGTTCCACCCATTGGACGCGGCTATTTGTTTTAGAGTTTGTTCATCGATATATAGCCAAGAAAACCACTCGCCGTACTGCTCTCGGTATTCGTACTGAAACTGTACTTCACCGTAGTAGTAGTCTTTCGGAAAATTAGTCTTTTGGAATAAGTAGGCAATATCACTAGAATCAAAGAGCATCTGTCCATTAGGCTGGAGGTGGTGTTGGGCCCACTGAAGAAAGTCAGATAAACCCGCTAAGTTTTCTACCAAACCAATACCATTCATTAGCATCAGAATTGTATCGGCTTGGGTACCGGAATAATCTTGGTAATCAATATTCCGTACTTGCTTTACTCCCCGTTCGATCATTATCTTGCTAACAAGGGTTGATGACTCAATTGCAGTAACTTCAGTATTTTGTTGCTGTAACACCAAGGCATGCGGACCAGCCCCTGCTCCAATGTCGAGAACCACACCCTGGCATAGCGACAAAGCATATTGCTCCAGATCTGGAAATTCATTATACGAGCGGAAGAACCAGTCCGTAGGCATTTCTTCGCGGGTGCCGTAGCTGGTGTGAACCCATAGGGGGAAAGACTTTTTCCGGTAGTAGTAATCGGCTAAAGCCTGACCGTACATGTCAGTGGAAAAAGTCATTGGATATACTGAATGGAGCTGAAACGAAAATGGCAAAAAAAAGCCATTGAGTACTCACTCAATGGCAAAAAAAATTACAGCTAGCATAACCAACTCTAGAAACAGTTAAAAAAATATCTTTTTCCCGAAAAAGTTTTACGCAATAGTATTAATCACATAAACAGGATAGTTCAAAACTAGGTAATCTAAAACACAAACCCTAGTAACTAGGTAGTTATGACCATGAAATTGGTAGAATGAAATCATACAATACTGCTAATATTGGACAAATCAGACCGAAACACATTAAAATTTTGCTATAAAATATGTACCAAATGTTGAGTGTATCCTGCCTTTACTAGAGTCTGGTAGGCCACCATAATCTGATCAGGAATCGTGATTGGAATTTGAAATCCTTGGTCGGCGTATACCCACAGTCGCTGTAGATCACCGACCATCAATTGAACTACAGCTTCTTGATTTATCTCAGGGTGCGAACTTTCGCAGTATTGCTCAAAGATCATTTGGGGCGATGTAACCCGACATTCTTTATTCGGCCAGTGCTTCTTGAAGGTAGCGTAGGCTCGCCGTTCCATGTAAGGCTTTTGTACTACAATAAACGACTGAAGAGTATCAAACAAGTTACGTTCACGCAGCAGCTTTTCGGTGAAGCGAAAATTCTCTCCCGAATTAGTTGAGCGATTTTCTACCAAAATATTATTGTCGGGTACCCCCTGCTTCAGTGCGATCTCCCGAAATAGATCTGCTTCGCTGGTTTGCCAGATTCCTTCGGTTAAGCGCCCCAAACCACCGGATAGAATTAGCCATTTACCTAATCCCTGTTGATAAATCTCAACCGCTCGTTCAGCCACTCGGGTATCATGACTACCTAAAACCAAAATAGCATCAGCCAGCACCAATTCATGCTCCATATGATGAAAATTCCAAATAGTACGAATGGCACTTTCCGCTTCCATAAATAAACCGATTAGAGAATATGTGTCTGCAAGCTTACTAAATCTTGATAAATTTCTTTTCAACTTGAACTAACAATTTCTAGCTTCTCCTACTTATTGAACCGAGAATATACTTTTTCGTCTATGAAACGACTGCAACAACAAATCGCGATTGTGACCGGAGCAAGTTCCGGCATAGGTCAGGGTATTGCTATTGCCTTAGCAAAGGCGGGGGCTAAAGTCTGTGTTAACTACCGTAGTAGTGAAGATGGAGCTAAGAAGACGCTGGAGGAGATTGAGAAGAATGGGGGAGAAGGGGTTATTCAGCAGGCGGATGTAAGCAAGCCAGAGGATGTAAAAACCATGTTCCAAAACACAATAAAGGAATACGGAACAGTTGACATTTTAGTAAATAACGCAGGTATCCAGCAAGATGCCTCTTTTCTGGAAATGAGCCACGATGACTGGCAGAAAGTAATTAATGTGAATTTATCGGGGCAGTTTTACTGCGCTCAAGAAGCCGCGAAAGAGTTTGTACGCCGAGGAGTGGTAGAAGATCGATCTAAAGCAGCGGGTAAGATTATCTGTATGAGTTCGGTACATGATATTATTCCCTGGGCGGGTCACGTAAATTACGCCACCGCCAAAGCGGGTATTCTGATGTTCGCCAAATCTTTAGCGCAGGAACTATCTGAGAAAAAAATCCGAGTGAATGCTATCAGCCCTGGTGCCATTAAAACCGATATTAACCGTGATGCCTGGGAAGATGAAGAAAGCCGTAACAAACTGCTACAACTTATTCCTTATCAGCGAGTGGGAGAGGTAGAAGATATTGGAAATGCGGCCGTGTGGCTTGCATCCGACGAATCTGACTACGTACAAGGCCAAACGATTTACATCGACGGTGGCATGACACTCTATCCGGGATTCAAGGACAACGGGTAGGGAAATATTAAGATACGAGATATGAAATGTGAAAATTGGATAGAAGTTAGAAGTGGGAAGCGTGAAATCATAGCTTTATAAACTTGTAAACTTCAAACCTCTCGACGATCGCCTGAAAAGTAATCAGCAATTTAGCCATTGAACAATCGAGCAATCAAACAACTAACCCGACGTGAAAGAACATACATCTACTGATTATCCGCCGATTGAAAATTACGGTGTAGTGGGTAATTTACATACTGTAGCCCTGGTTGGCATTCATGGGTCGGTCGACTTCATGTGTTTTCCCCGCTTCGATTCGCCATCAATCTTTGCTTCGCTGCTCGATAAAGAGAAAGGGGGTAGCTTTCAGATTATTCCTCAGCTCAAAGATGTGGATTATAAGCAGATGTATTTGCCGGAGACGAATGTGCTGCTTAGTCGTTTTCTAGCCTACGAAGGCATGGTAGAAATTACGGATTTTATGCCAGTACGGGAGATAGAAAAAGAGTGCGTGCTGATTCGTAAGGTAACGGTGATTCGGGGTGAAGTAAACTTTAAGATGCGCTGCTGCCCTCGCTTTGACTACGCCCGCACCGAACACGAGGTGAGCCGGAATGATGAAAACGAAATTATTTTTGAGAGTCAGGGGGAAGATGGCACCATCTGTAAGCTACTGAGCGATGTGCCTCTCCAAGAAGATGGACAAGATGCCGAAGCTGAGTTTACGCTCAAAGAAAATGAATCGGTTAATTTTTTATGGATTGCCCTATCGGATAAAGATAGTGAATTACCCTTCGAAAATAAGCTATGCGACTTTGTAGAAGATAGCTTCCACGAAACGTTGAATTACTGGAAAAAGTGGGTGGGGAAATCTTCGTATAACGGTCGGTGGATGGACATGATTCACCGTTCAGCCCTTACCCTCAAAATGCTGACCTCCTATCAATTTGGTTCACCAGTAGCCGCTGCTACGTTCGGGTTACCCGAGGAGATTGGTGGTTCTCGAAATTGGGATTATCGCTACACTTGGATTCGCGATGCCGCCTTTACTATGTACGCGTTCATTCGCCTAGGATTCACCCACGAAGCGGGTGAGTTTATGAAGTGGATACAGAAGCAGTTTGATAAGAATATCGATAAGAATCATGAGCTGCAACTGATGTACAGTATTGCAGGCAAATCAGATTTGATAGAAGAAGAACTGGATCATTTGGAAGGCTACAGCCAATCGCGCCCGGTACGCATTGGCAACGGAGCCTACGACCAGAAACAACTGGATATCTACGGCGAGCTGATGGATAGTATCTATCTGTACGATAAGTATGGCGAACCCATAACCTACGATTTTTGGGAAAAGCTAGTTCATCTGATTGACTACGTTTGCGAACACTGGTCAGATGCTGATCACGGAATTTGGGAAGTGCGCTCGGGTGAGCAAGAGTTTCTGTATTCCCGAGTGATGTGTTGGGTAGCCATAGATCGCGCTATCCGATTGGCTGAAAAGCGTTCATTTCCCTATGATTGGGATCGATGGCGGAAAACCCGTAGCGAGATATTCGAGGACGTATACTACAACTTTTGGGATGAGGAACTGCAATCGTTCGTACAGTATAAAGGCAGCAAGACGCTCGATGCTTCTACCTTGTTGATGCCGCTGGTGCGGTTTATCAGTCCGTATGATCCTCGCTGGGTGAAAACCTTAGAAGCCATCGAAAAAGAACTGGTGACTGAAACGCTGGTTTATCGCTACAATAACCAGAAGTCAGACGATGGTATTGAAGGCGATGAAGGCACTTTTTCCATGTGTTCATTCTGGTACGTAGAATGCTTATGCCGGGGCGGACAAGTAGAAAAAGCACAGCTCTACTTTGAAAAAATGCTCGGCTACGCCAGCCACCTCGGCCTGTATGCCGAAGAAATTGGATTAAGAGGCGAACAACTCGGTAATTTCCCCCAAGCATTTACGCACCTAGGCCTAATCAGTGCCGCCTTTGCCCTAAACCGGGAGCTCGAGAAAGCTAAAAAACCATAAGCTGACGAATGGTGTATCTGTATCTTCGTATCTTTCCTGTATGAAAGTACTAATTAGCCTAATACTATCTATCGCCTCCACTTCATCATTTGCTCAAGGTTCCATTTCTTTTTCAGATAACTTCGGAGGAGGAAGTCTGGGGAAGGTTACTAAAGTGGATGATAATCACTGGTGGTGTGCGGTAGAGGGGGAGTCTGATTCTGACAATCGGAACCGTCAGGCCAGTTGGTACTATTTCCGAGTAGAAGGAGTCAAAGGACAATCCATAACTATTGAGCTGACTGAACTATTGGGCGAATACAACTATAAACCCGGGGCGCAC
>CAKZPJ010000034.1 GCA_937138955.1 uncultured Flammeovirgaceae bacterium
CCGAGTATTCATCAGCTTTTGCCGATCTTTTTTCAGAAGCTCATTAATTTCGTAAGCGGGAAAGGTCAATCCCTCAGATATACTCAGCTCTCGCTCAATAATATTCTGCTTGGTAATTCGATTACCAAGTACAAAAATTCGGTCGATGGTGATAAAATCAGATAGAAACTGAGAGCTATCGGTCCGAACAGGAGCACCAATTGCTGAACTGTCGGAGGGTAGGTTTTGGGCCTGAACTGAGAATGCCAGCATTCCCAACCATAACCAACCAATATACTTACCCCAGTTCCGCACAGTACTTACGTTTGATATAAATGAGCTTTAGTAATTCAAGTAAAACTAACGATATTTATTGTGTACCCGGTTCGAGTAAGCCCACATATGTACTGATTATGACTTAATTACGCCAATATAGTTGATCGGGCTACTAAATTTTTGATCGACCGACAACTTTACTGGCTTAATTGTAGTATATTTTCAACTATTCGCTAAAAATACTATAAATTTGCAGCGTTAAGAAGCACACGCATAACTGATTACTTTTATGGCACTTGATTATAATCATCCTATCGACATTATTGAAGATATTAATCTTCGTCATTTTGAAGAAAATTATCTGATTCCGCAAAAACCAGTTATTCTACGCGGGTTATTGAAGGGAACCAAAGCCTACGATGAGTGGAACTTTGAGTACTTCAAGCGCGTAGCGGGCGAACTGACTATTGGGGTTTTTGAAAACCGGGAAGAAGACCTGGATAAAACCATGAAGGTACCCCACCGAAAATTAAAGTTTGCCGACTATCTGGATCTCATCGCTACTACTCCTACTGATCTGCGGATTCATCTGTGGAACATATTCAAGGATTGTCCTCAATTGATGGATGACTTTGAGTTTCCTCCGATTAATACCACGTTTTTGAAAGGCTTTCCCTATATGTTCTTTGGTGGGAAAGGCTCAGTAGCCCGAATGCACCAGGATATTGATATGTCGAATGTTTTTCTGACTCAGTTTGAAGGTAAGCGTCGTGTCGTGTTATTTGCCCCCGAATATTCACCGTTGTTGTACCGTTACCCACTGAACGTACATACTGGAGTAAATGTGACCAAACCTGATTATGATCGCTTCCCCGGATTGCAGTATGTGAAAGGCTTTGAATGCGAAATTCAGCACGGTGATACGCTCTTTATGCCGGGTGAATACTGGCACTACATTGAGTATACCGAGGGTGGTTTTGGGATGAGTCTACGTTCGTTGAACCCACACCTTTCCAAACGCTTTAAAGGATTAATGAACATTAGCGTACGCCAAGCCGTAGACTGGTCTATGCGGAAAGCTATGGGAGATCAGTGGTTTGAAACTAAGCAACAGATTGCCGAGCGACGGGCAAATACTGCTATACGTAAAGCTACTAAAGAAGATTCTGAATTGATTCCTCAGTAGCTTTGTAGCGAATTGTTTGAATAAGTAAAAACATAAATTAACCGAGGGCCGTACTTTGAAGTGCGGCCTTTTTTGATTAAAATGAATTAACCTCAAGAAGAACTGCCACTATCGCTATGAAATACGCACTCTTTATTCTATCTATTTTGACCTTAGTTGCCTGCCGCTCTAATTCCTTCGAGAAGAGTCCGGTAGATAATTTTATTAGGGATATGACGAATGTACCCGCGTATTCTGTCATTCTGTACGATATGGATCAGGAAGGAAATTTCTACCCCGAGTACAAGCACAAATACCGTATTATCAAGGAAACCAATGATGCTGATAGTATTCCTGAAGAAGAAGTCACCGACTGGTATACTGTGAGCGAAAATTTTTTCAATCAGAATAGAGATAATATGGGAATGGAAATCGTTTCCAAAAATCGCCAAGGCGAGGTTTCTAAAACGGCGGCCCCCCCGGGCTACGGTAATTATGTAGGCAACTCTCAGTACGGACAGTGGCAGCAAGGATCAAACGGTGAATCATTTTGGTCGTTCTACGGAAAGTACGCGCTAATGAGTAGCCTGTTCAATATGGCTGCCTTTCCGGTACGCCGCTCTTACTACGATGATTACCGTGGCTACCGCAGTAGCGGACGACCTTACTACGGACCAACGGTAAACAACCGCCGAGCCTACGGAACCAATAGTCGCTATACCACTACTACGAAGCCTAACACTACCTGGCGCACTCGCACCTCTAGCCGCGATTTTCGTAGCAGCAATGGTCAGCGTACATCTCGCTCCAGTTCCCGCTACGGAGGCAGTAGTAGTAGTAGTTCCCGTTCGCGTAGCAGCGGTGGGTTTGGTAAGTAGCTGGATGAACTTTGCTACGTGTTTTAATAAACCGTAGGTATTTATACCTTGTCAACAAAGTAAGAGCTAACCAATCTTCGTATGCCCATTTTAGACGCTATCCTGTCCGCCATCACCTACTTGGCACTCTGTTTCATCCTATTTCTATTGGGGAAATGGATTCATCAATTGTTTCAGCGAAAGATTAAAGTGCAGGAAGAACTGGTTGAGAAAGATAACTTTGCCTTTGCCGTATCGCACGTTGGGTACTTTATTGGCTTACTGCTGGCGATCGTTGGGGCTGTCATGGGCCCTTCGGCTGGTTTGTTTGATGATATTATAAACATATCTACTTACGGCCTACTAGCCATTCTGCTACTGAACTTATCTATCCTGATCAATGATAAAATCATACTGCGCAAGTTTAGCGTCTATAAAGAAATTATCGAAGACCGCAACGCCGGAACAGGAGTGATTGAAGGAGCTAACGCCATTGGTACTGGATTGATTATTTTAGGCGCAGTATCTGGTCAAGGTGGTGGGTTTCTGACGGCAATCGTTTTCTGGGCAGTCGGGCAGTTACTACTAATTATTACCGCTTACATCTACTCGGCGATTATTCCCTTCGACGTACACGATCAAATTGAGCGAGACAATGTAGCGGTGGGTTTAGGGTTTGCCGGAGCCATTATTTCTATTGCTAACCTGATTCGCTACGGTTTGATGACGGATTTTTTCAGTTGGCAAGAATCCCTGACCGACGTGGGCATTGATGTGCTGATTGGCCTAGCTTTTCTACCCATTGTCCGCTGGCTCACCGACAAAATTCTACTACCCGGTCGTAGTCTGACCGACGAACTTGTCAATCAAGAAAAGCCAAATGTGGGCGCCGGATTGATTGAAGCCTTTGCCTACATTGGTGGCTCGGTGCTGATTACGTTATGTCTTTAACCCAAGCTTCTCCTAACGATAATTTACCTTCCCCTGGGGTTAATCGCTCTAAATCCCGAATACTAAAAATATCACTGTTCGCAACGGGTTTGGCGGGTATTGTGGCAGAGTACGTTTTATCCACGTTGGCTACGTACTTCCTCGGCGATTCAGTATTTCAGTGGACGATGATTGTGTCGCTGATGCTATTCTCAATGGGTTTGGGTAGCCGATTGAGTAGTTTCTTTCAGAAAGATTTGCTGCAAAAGTTTATTCTGGTGGAGTTCACTTTATCAATACTTTGTGGTTTTTCGGCTCTGCTGGCTTACTTGGCTTCGGGTTATACGCTTTATACCGGACTAATTATTTATAGCTTATGTATGAGCATTGGTCTGCTGATTGGTCTGGAAATTCCACTAGTGATTCGGGTGAACGATACCTTTGAGTCGTTGCGGATTAATGTGGCTTCGGTGATGGAGAAAGATTACTTCGGTAGTCTGCTGGGTGGTATTTTCTTTGCCTTTGTGGGGCTACCGTATTTGGGGCTAACTTACACTCCTTTTGTATTAGCTTTCGTCAATTTTTCCGTAGCCATTGTTTTATTATTTATGCTCTGGCAATATTTATCGGCCTTCAATCGAAAGTTGCTGGGTAGTATTGGCGGAGTGGTAGGAGTAGTGCTTTTGAGCGGACTGATCTATGCCCAACCTATTATTATTTTCGGTGAACAGCAACGCTACCGCGATAAAGTTGTCTTCGAGCAGCAGAGTCGCTACCAAAAGATTGTGCTCACCCAGTGGAAAAACGATTATTGGCTATACATCAACGGCAATCAGCAATTGAGTACGGTAGATGAAGTGCTGTACCATGAACCATTAGTTCATCCCGCCATGACGTTAGCCCCAAATCCTCAGCAGGTGCTGGTACTAGGTGGCGGTGACGGTTGTGCGGTGCGGGAAATTCTGAAGTACCCTTCGGTAGAAGATATTACACTAGTCGATTTGGATCCAGCAATGACCAACTTGGGTAAGGAAAACTCGGTACTACTCAGCCTGAACGATAGTGCGCTACACCATCCTAATGTAAACATTCATAACCAGGATGCTTATACTTTCTTGGAGCAAACGAGCCAGTATTTTGATGTAGTCATTATTGATTTACCCGATCCCAAATCAGTTGATCTTAATCGGTTGTACACTGAAGAGTTTTATCGGTTAGCTTACCGACATTTGCGAGAGCGGGGAGTATTTATTACCCAAGCGGGTAGTCCCTACTTTGCTACTCGAGCTTTTCGCTGCGTGGATAAAACCGTAGAGGCAGCGGGGTTCCAAACCGCTCGCTTGCACAATCAAATTATTACAATGGGTGAGTGGGGTTGGATATTGGCCGTAAAATCCAGTACTGCTACAAACGTAAAAAGCCGGCTTCAACAGCTGACTTTTGATCACGTTTCAACCCAGTGGATTAACCACGAAGCGATGCAACTTATGACTACTTTCGGTAAAAATATCTACGGCTTACCGCTAGATAGCGTAGAAGTCAATCAGATTCATAACCCCGTACTCTACCAATACTACCTCAAAGGCAATTGGGACTGGTATTGATGATGATTAATGCCTGCTGCTATTCATTAGTCATTATTAAGGTTACCACCGGAAAATAGCGGCTAGGTCAGCATCGACAAACTCTTCGGGTAGATCCTCTTTCTTCACCATATACGTATTACCACCGTGTAGAATAGTCTGTACGGCTGATTTTGATACTAGGTCGTGACCGTTCTCCTGTTCGGATT
>CAKZPJ010000035.1 GCA_937138955.1 uncultured Flammeovirgaceae bacterium
TTCTTCTAAAAAAAAACCTCTGTTTAAATCAAATATTGAAAATTATCTTGAAACAGTTTTGAAAAAAAAAGGATTTTCTCATTTAAATAAAGCTAAAGATAATGCCTCGCTTCAGAAAAAAATAGATGAATATCTTCTTGAAGAAGTATATCCAGATTGGGCTTTCCCTGCCAATCGGCTACCACCGCTACTCGTAGTTCATCCTTCGGGTAATTTTTAAATGTATGATTATCGGATTGTTGGCTGTTCGTAGAAACTTGGTAGTGATATACGCCCACCTCTGGGTTTAGCGAGATTTCAACTTGGTGTAGTCTTGTGTTCTCTTCTATCGTAATCATACTATCGTACTGTTCCGAAGCTCCGTAGCGCACCACTGCATTACCGGGTGTTACACTTTCCCAATTGATTGATAGCTTGTCGGGCTTACTTGATGGATGGGTAAGCCATATTCTCTCCACTTGGGCGGTACTAAACTCAACCATCGTTAAGGTCAGTACAAAACTGACTAAAGCTCTACTTAGAATTCGCTGATATTTCATTATTTGAGGATGGATTCGGTATAAGGTTGTTGTTTACGACGGCTAGAATGTACTCATTTTTCATTGCTATTTACTTTACTTTCTGGCTCGCCTTTTAGCCATCGATGTTTTCAAGCAGTATTAGTTTACAGACTTAGACCATGTCTACAGTAATGAACGGAGCTATCGTTCTAGGGGGATTTCAGCTATCTACAGCTTTCTCTAAACTAGGCTTTTGGTCTGCTAAAGGCTAATCGTTTTGGCAATAAGTCTATCTCATAAAAAGAGCTTAACCGGATTAATCGACAATAGGAGTTTCTAATTTTTAGATATGAATCAATACTGTTTTCACATATTCTTCAACATGGTAAGAACGTGACTAATCATGTTTCCATAAAGTGTTCACTAATATGAACATTTGTTCAATTATTTTCACTATTTTTTAGCATACTAAACTAACTTGATAGAAAATGTGCCATCTTGATAACCTAATGCAAGATCTGCATTAAGCTTAATTGTTTTTAGCACATGATATTATCCACTTAGTTAAGTAAACTGTCGTTCAATTAACGGTAAAATCTCCGCGTAGATTTCGGAAGCGTTTGCGGACATCAGCCACGTAAATACTGCCGGGATATTCTTTAAGAAACTGGGTGTACAGTTCCATCGCTTTCTCAGTATCGTTCAATTGTTCTTCATAAATACGCCCGGTCATGAAAAGTGCATCATCACCTAAAATATCGTGATTGTACGATTCGATTATCTTTTCCAATCGACTCAATGATTTGTCAAAATTGCCTAGCTGCAACTGTACCTTAGCGACCAACCAGTGTATTTCATCTTCTAGTGGATGGCTCTGGTAAGTACTTAGCATACTGTCTAGCTTACTCAGTGCCTCTTGCTGTCTATTTTGAAATAAAAGAAGCTCAGCATCAGCGTAAGCCTGCATCGCCGCACCTGAGGTATCTAAGACAGTATTATTCTGAATTAGTAAACTGAGCGACATGGCATCATTGGCAATTTCGCGCGTGGTTGCTTCTTTCAATACATCCAAATGATCCTGGGCTAGCTGAAAATCCCCTTTATAGTACGACAATTTGGCATTACGCAATTTGGCTTCGTATCCCACTGGCTCTTCCTTATGCGCCTTTTCTACTTGAGAGTAGAGTAGGGTAGATTCCCAAGATTGATTCATGAGTACGTAGATATCACCCATATCCAGCTTGCTTTGCGCTTTAATTTCCCGACTCGCCTTAGAATTACCGGTTACTTCCTGAAGAATGGCTATAGCTCGGTCTTTTTCGTCCATGTAGAAAGCGTAAAGCAGTGCTTGACTTCGCATCGCTTCCAGTGTAGCAGCACTAGGGCCAATGGGGGAACCTTTGCTCTCATCGATGAAATTCTGATAATCTTGAATAAGGCGGATAATCTCTTCCTGCTGCACCGGAAACTGATTTTTCACCAACTCTTCCCGGGCTTTAATTTTGTACCGACGAGCTGAAACATAATTGGAAGTACGCGGATGACGTTCTATCACATGATCGTACATTTTAAGCGCATTATCGTAATCCTGATTTTCCAAAGCAATCTGAGCTACCTTCATTACTTCGTCGCCATCGGTGCGCTGCCGGCGGTCTACCGCTCGGGCTTGCATAAACGCCCCGTAAAAGTTTTTCTGTTGTAGGTTGATCCAGATGAGCAACTCACTGTACAACGGATTGTCAGCGTCCTTCTGAATGCGATCTAGCAGCAAGTTTGCCATGCTATCCAGATCTTCATCCTCGGTCAGAATGTTTTGCAGCACATTTTTCACGTAGCTAACTCGCGAAGGATCTTCGTTGGCGTAGCTGAGGTACTCTAGTACCATCTGATCCACTTTATTTAATCGGCGGTATACGTTGGCTAATTCCAGCGCGTAAAGGCTAGGGTCGCCACTGGCTTGCCTTCCAGCCATGTATATACTTACCGCTCGTTCTATCAACTCATGTCTGATGAGATGACTCGCAACAATTCTCACTTTGTAAATATCTGATTGGGCGTCTTCAAATACTTGCATAAAATATTTTTCAGCTTCAGCATCTTCTCCCTGCCGTAAATGCACAACGCCAGCATCAAGCTGGTACAAAATATTGGTGGGATAGTGGCGAAGTGCTTTGGTGAGATATTTTTCAGCTTCTTCCAGGTATCCGTTATTTATCAACAGCCGGAAGTATCGGTCATGGATGATGGGGATGTTTTTCTTTTTTCCGACCAGCTCATCGTAGAGCGTTTTTGCTTTTTCAATTTCACCCTTGTCATCGTATTGCTGGGCTAACTCTATTTGCTGCGTATTCTGCCCTAAAACAAGCATGTTAGTGCTTGTTAGTAAAATAATAACCCAGGTTATGGTACGAATCATTCTTTGCGGTTTAATGGTGGATAACTTATGAACTAACATACTACATTATTAATTAATTATTTTTCTTCGAAATTACTATTAATTATTACGCTGTGAATTTGTGAATAACTCCTGAAAATTTGGTCAATTAGTGGGTGTTGTGAATAACTCCCATAATTATCTACAAATTACTAACATACTTATCCACAACTAATAAAATGATTAACAGATACTTACAAGCAATTTATTCATTTGTTAACTAATATGTGGATAACTCTAAGGATAATATTAAAAGTGCATAACATTGTGTATAACTTACGTTGAGGAGTGAATAACCTATTGAAAATGTGGAATTAGCTGAGAGGAGTGAATAACAAGCTATTTATTAACAAGTTATTGTTAGTTTTTCCACAGGTTATTCACTCGATAATGTGGATAACTCCCCAACGACGATATTAAGATCGCTACGTTCCCAGTTAGCCCGCAGATCAATGATCTCTTCTTCGGTATAGAAGTAGATAGGTTCAGGTTCTTCTTGAGAAAGAATGCTACCCGCCTCCCATGTTCCATCTTCATCGGCGTCTATTAAAACTCGGATCTGATATTTACCCGGTGACACCAGTTCAAAGGAAAAGTTTTGGGCATTTTTCACTTCTCGAACCAATTCAAATTGTTGATTGAGTAACTGGACAAAATAGCTGGAGTACTCAGTGGTAATTGTGCCACTAATCGCTCCGTAGTCTTCGGGATTCTTAAATGAATATTTCTGAATGACTTGTTCACTACTATCATTTTCTACACTCATGAAACTACCCGCACTAACGTAGAAATTGAATGAGCGTAAGTTATTCGTTATTTCTTCTCGCTCGAAAATCTTCGGTAAGAACTCTCTATTGATCTGAGTAGTATCTACGTAGTCGGTGAGCAAGTTGAGTCTAGCTTCTTCTTCCTCCAGCGATTGAATACTATCTAGCATCACTTGGTCTTGGCTTATTCGTTTAACATCTACAAACTGTTGCAACCAGTCTAAACGATTTTCTGCCGTAGCGTCAGATTCGTTTTGTAAACTATCTAGGTAAAGAGTTTGCTGACGAACACGATCTTCGTACTCCAAACTATCGTTCAGTTTTCTATAGTAGATGACGCTATCTACCACTTGAGACTTTTCTACGGGAATACTTAATTTCACCTGATCGAAATGTTCATTCCACTGAAGGGCTTGGCTATAATCAATAGGCAGATAGAATAATGTATCGTAACTCAGCAAAATACTATCAGTACTTACTTGAGCAATAGGTTTGGAAAACGCAAAATCACCCGAGATTGTATCAGTAATTTCGTTGTCATCTGAGGTAAACAGCGTAGTAAATTCAGCGAGCTTCCTACGACTTTCGTTAAACTTTAAGTATAACAGAGTATCAGGTAGCAGTTGTTGCGCTGAGTCAGAAGCCGAAATAGTGATAGCCAAACTATCTTGCTTCAGTGTGTTGTAGATACGAACTACCTTTTGCTCATCCTGAAAATTACTAAAAAGCATAATACTAGTATCAGATAAATTAAATGCTACTGAATCATTCAAGAAGTTCTGAGTGGCTTGGTTTACTTCTTCGTTTAAAGAGAGTGAATAATTATCTAGCGACTTATTGAATTTTACCTCAAAATACTTCCCATTGGCTCGGGCACTTTGTAATTGAATTGGCCGTATATCTTGTCGCTGAACAAATAAGTCTATTGATTTACCCATTGCATAGGTTGAGTCAGCAATAGCAATAGAATCAGCCCGCACTGATTGGTTAATATCAGTTCCCAGATATATCGGTTCTGACTTAAATCCGAAAGGTTCGTTATTTGAGTCGATTTTCAGATTACTATTTTCATCAGCGTAGGCGTAAATATTGTACAAACCTTCTCGGATATAGCGAATAATATAGTTGCCTTCTTCATCAGTTTTGGCTAAGTACATGGGGGAGCCAGTGAATGCATCTAGTGTATCATTAACATCATAGAGAGCAACTAGTATATCTTCCACTGGTTGTTGTGTCATTAGACTTCGGACGTTACCATTGATTCGAAAAGAATCAATTTCAGGCCCAGTGCTAAATGCCACAATCAGATTCTCGGCCGGATTTTTTTCTGAAGCATCTTTAATTGCTTCTCGAAAATTAAAAGTGTAGGTAGTACTATCTCGTAGTTCTTCTTCAATTTCTAAGAAAAGCGTTCGCCGGTTTACATAGAAGCTGTACTCCTCAATAGGTGGAGTAATAATAAGTTCTTGTTTTAATTCGCGCCCTTCAATATATTCATTAAACTCTATCTCAATTTCATCTTCGTCAAAATTGATAGTCTCTAACTCTGGGTACATTCGTACTAGCTTAGGCGGAATTGAATCTTTGGGACCACCGGTAGGAGTGCCCTGACGAGCACATGATCCCGCCATTATTAGCAAGACCCAAAGTGCTAGTAGCCAGCTATATTGTTTTGTCATATTTCTGATAGTTCGGTATTTGAATCAGGTTTACACCTTTTTTTGAGGCCAAAAATTCAAAATATAGTTTCTGAATGACTCAATTTTTTTTACGCCATAGCATAAGCTATGGCGGATGGGATTGAGGAAATTCAGGGGCTAGAGATGAATTTGTAGGTCAAAGGCAAAATTTAAATATACTCTTACAATTAAACGCCTATTCGGAAAGTTTCTTTTGATTATTTATATACAGCATGGTAGAAACGGTAAGTATATTTCTATAAGAACCACATCGGTGGGAAAGACAGTACATTAATCTGGTTTGTAGTTTGTAACGCTTATTGAAGAACCAACCAACTCTATCAAATAGTCGGTTCTATCACACTGTCCTTCTCGGTTAAACGACCACAAATATTCGTTAGTAATAATAGCATATATTACACCAGGGTCAAGTTGTTCACCACTGAGCGGGCTATCAAAACCTACTCTGTACCGTATGCGATTGGTCAGTTCTGAGTCACGAATGCGCTGCAAAAGCCGAACCCAATTAGCAATTCGTTTTCCGTCTAGAGCGTATACCACAAACGCAAATTGTTCCATAAACCGATGCTCGTGAAACTCATCAGGTTCAGAAGAACGTATTTGATAGGTATAGTCACCACTGTTTTTCTCATTATTCAGAAGCTCATAAGAGGCAAAGAACTGAGTTTCATTCAGGTTCCACCGAAAGTCTGATGGGCCTTCTCAGGGTCGATATTCGGCAAGATCTCTTTTTTGTAGCGTACATACGTTAAACGACCAGCGGTTTCGAAGCGGTTTGAGTAAAAGATAGCCCAAGATCCCGCTGAGCTATGGTATGGTAGTAGGTTGAGGAAAGGTATTAACGGATAGAAGAAGTGATATAGAAAGAAGATTGAAAAATTGTTACACAATAGCTTAGTAACGGTTATAAAATAAGTTATCGGTTTTATGGGAGGCAGTTTTGATCTCAGACTAGACAAAAAACGTAGGCGAAGCAACGCTTCGGCGAGGCTTTTTAACGTAGTATGAGGTCAAAAATGACCGCATAAAATGACAAAATTATTCTTTGATCGTTACTTAGTAGAGAAATTTATCTAATGATTGGCGCACAATCAATCGTTTTTGCTGAAGATCCCCTCGTATCAAACAGTATTTCATAAGATTAAACCCTAGAGTGTTTTAACACATCAACTTCTAATTTAATGTTTTGGCCACTTTCAGTAGTCAGTTTTCAGTAGCAATTAACAATATTCGCGTCAACTTGTAGTCGAGTCGTATCAGGAATTTTATCAAAATTAATTAGTTCTTCAATATCCTGTAAGCTACCAAATACATCAAACTCTATATTGAACCTTCTTCTATCTTTGATCAATTTGACTTCGTAACTTGAGTTTTCTCTATCAGTTTCGTGGTAGAAACGTTTTCTTCGCGATTTTTTAACCTATAGCCATCCAAATATTGGCGGGCCGCTTCCGGCTTTTCTTTTAGCTCAATATGTTTTTCCCGCTCTTATTTCAAAAGTTCTTGGGCATCGCTCTGCATAAATGAGAATGACATCAATCCAACTATAGCAATTATACGATACAGCATCACTCTTCTATTTTCCAAGGTAAATCATAATAACGGATATATCCGCCGGTGAAACCCCGCTGATTCGGGACGCCTGACCGATGGTTTGCGGGCGAATTTTCCCCAACTTTTCTCGTGCCTCGGTTGATAATGCTTTCACCGTTCCGTAGTCGAAGTCGCTCGGAATTCGGTAATCTTCTAGGCTTTCTACTCGTTCAGCATGTTGACGCTCTTTTTCTAAGTAGCTTTCGTATTTCGTTAGAATCTCAACTTGTTCTATAACTTCCTCATCTATTTGCTGAAAGTATTCCTTTATAGTAGGATCGAGATTCTCTAAGACTGCTACCGAAATTTCCGGACGTTTTAATAGTTGGTGAATGCTCACCTTTTCTTTGATAGTAGCGGTAGAAATTTCATCTAGTCCTTCGTTTATCTCGTTAGGAGCTGCTTTGCGTTGTTTGATTTCCACCAACACTTCTCGAATACTATTTCTTTTATCAAAAACTATTTCCAATCGCGTATCGTCTATTAGCCCAAGTTGATGACCTTTTTCGGTAAGCCGCAGATCAGCATTATCTTGCCGTAATAGTAAGCGGAACTCGGCTCGGGAAGTGAACATTCGATAAGGCTCATCAGTACCTTTGTTAATTAAGTCATCTATTAGTACCCCAATGTATGCTTCTGATCTTCGCAGAGTGAATGCTTCTTTTTCCTTAACTTTTCGGTGAGCATTAATACCCGCCATCAAGCCCTGGCAAGCAGCCTCTTCGTAACCGGTGGTTCCGTTGATTTGTCCGGCAAAAAATAGATTCTCAATAACTTTGGTTTCCAAACTCAACGAGAGTTGAGTGGGCGGAAAGTAGTCGTATTCAATAGCGTAGCCCGGACGAAATAGTTTCGCTTTTTCAAAACCAGGTATGTGGCGAATAGCCTGGTGTTGGACTTCTTCAGGAAGTGAAGTAGAAAAACCATTAACGTACACCTCTACGGTATCCCAACCTTCCGGTTCCACAAAAATTTGATGACGGTCGCGCTCAGCAAAGCGGTTAATTTTATCCTCAATAGAAGGACAATAACGGGGGCCTTGCCCTTGAATTCGTCCGTTGAACATGGGTGAGCGGTCAAATCCGTCCGCTAAAACTTCGTGTACGGTAGGATTAGTATACGTGATATGACAGCTCCGTTGATGAGCGAGCGGCTTAGTATCGGTGAAAGAAAACTTACTTGGTCTTTCATCACCGGGTTGCTCTTCCATTTTGTTGTAGTCTAGCGAACGTCCGTCTACCCTAGGTGGGGTTCCCGTTTTCATTCGTCCCGCTTCAAACCCTAAACTGATAAGCTGTTCAGTAATTCCTTTGGAAGCTCGCTCCCCTGAACGCCCCCCTCCCATCTGCTTATCCCCAATATGAATTAAGCCATTCAGAAATGTGCCATTTGTCAGGATAACAGTTTTTGATTTGATCTCTAGCCCAATACTGGTCTTCACTCCTACCGCCTTCTCCCCTTCTACCAGAATTTCGTTTACCATTTCCTGTAGAAAATCGAGGTTCTGAATTTTCTCTAATTCCATCCGCCAAGCTTCAGTGAAACGTGCCCGATCATTTTGAGTTCGTGGACTCCACATTGCGGGCCCTTTAGAACGATTCAGCATCCTAAATTGGATAGCTGAAACATCGGTGACGATTCCGGAAAGCCCGCCTAGTGCATCAATCTCACGGACTATTTGTCCTTTGGCTACTCCACCCATTGCCGGATTACAAGACATTTGACCCATTTTGGCCATATCCATCGTAATCAGCAAAGTCTTAGAGCCCATATTTGCCGCAGCGGCGGCCGCTTCGTTTCCAGCGTGCCCCGCCCCTACTACAATCACATCGTATTTTTCAAACAGCATGGTTTATGTAAATTTCCCTTCTTCTTTACAAGTAAAAGTAGTATTTCGTTTCCGAATTGTTGTGATTTCTTCTCCTGAATTTATGATGTTGCAGTTTCACTACAATTGGGTCGGCCTTATATTAGATTTTTTGCTATTAGCCTTGCTATTGATTTGAGTATACCCCTTATTCTGAATGAGTTATACTACTTCGTGTGAAGCAATTAGTTAATGTTCCACGTGGAACGTAGTCGTGAAGCAATTGAGAAAACTTAGGTAGAGTGAAAGTTTTGAAAGTAGATACTGATAAACTTACTTTCTAACAATCGCATTTCCAATTTCTCGGCATCGGTAGAATCGTTAAACTCCAGAAGATGGAGAACACCATGGATGGTCACTCTCAGAAGTTCGTTGAGAAAAGGGGTATTCATATGCTGAGCATTTTCTTTTACTCTATCAACGCTAATGAATATGTCACTTTCGAGAGGCTGATCAGTTTGATCGCGATTATCAAAGGTGATTATATCAGTGTAATAATTGTGGGAGAGATACTGCTGATTGATGGTGAGCAGATATTCGTCAGAACAAAAAATGTAGTTAATTTCTTGAATGGTTCGATCGTAATGCTTCGCTACTTGAAGTAACCATTCCGGTACAAGAGGGAGAATAGAATGAGGGGAAAAGTCTGTATCTTCTACAAAAAAATGAACCACCTTAATTTATGTAGAAAATAAGCTCTACTGTGCAACCGTCATCCTGAAAGTTTACTTCGTCAGAAAGGTGCTTCATCAAAAAGATACCTCGCCCGCCGGGTTTATCAATATTTTCAGGGGCCGTTGGATCAGGTAGGTTAGTGTGGTCAAAACCATCACCTTCGTCCTTAACCCAAAAGATAATAGAGCCATCATTAAGCTTTAAGGAAAGATTAACATTCTTATGAGAGTCGCCTTTATTACCATGACGAATAGCATTGTTCACTGATTCAGTGACAGCAATCATTATATTACCGTATATATCATCGTTCAAACTGAACTGTTCTTTAGCATTGTCAATAAAACTTTCTATCATCCGAATGTTTTCAGATAATGAAGGAACAGAAATGCTGATTGAATTCATATTGCTAGTTTAAACGCTTAAAGTACTTATTAGCCTCGGTTTTATAATAAGGATTGAGTTTGAGAGGCACTGTTTTCAATAGCTCAATCTCTTGCTTCTTTAGTTGAATATATTCGTCGAAACGTTGAGCCGCTTGCTTTTCATACGAGTCTTTAGCGGTTTCTCCTTTTCGCTTTTGATCCAACTCTTGCTCACGATCCGACTTTTCTACATCTAACAAACGGGTCAGAATTTGTTTCTGTCGTTCAATCAACTCGCTAGAAAGCTTTTTGTTGACCAAATCGGTTTCAGTTTCTTCCATTTCCTTCGCTAGTTCATCTCCGGTACCTCCCCCCCCATCTTCTTCTGAATCCATGTCTTCCAATGCCTTTCGAATTTTCTCTTGCTGCTGAGCGAGTTTGGATAATTCTTCGGATAAGGCTCTTCCCGATTTCCCGCTCTTCTGTAAATTTTGAATTTGCTCATTGAGCTGCTTTTGCAACTCACTCAAATTCATATTTTGTTGAGAGTCGCCCGGATTCTGCTGAGGGTTGCCCATTGCATCTGCCATTTGCTGTTGCATTTGGCTAAGTACATCGTTCAGTAAAAGAGCTAAATTATTAATAGAGGTCATGGCAAACTGTTGCTGACTAATCGCTTTATACTGCTGGCGTTCCCGTAATGACCCCATACTTTCATCCATGTACTTGTTCATGTCCTTCACCTCTCGGGTCACGAACGACTGAATCTGGAACACCCTTTCGGCTAACGCAAGCAAGCTATCTTCAATAATTTTGGCATCGTCCCGCAGCTTTAGTTGTTCTTGAGAAAGATCAATAAAGCGGGGATCGTTTTGCTTTACCTCTCGGAAGTCCTTCATTACGGTTTCTTGGTCAAAAGAAAGAGTAAGTAGATTATCCAGAATGTTTCGTAGATTATCCATGTTCTCTTGTAGCATTTCCATCTCCATACTCTGCTGCATCTGCTGCATCTTTTGCGCCATTTGTTGCATTTGCTTGGCACTCTTTTGCTGAGATTTCTGAGCTTTCTTTCGCTGGTTTTTTTCTAAAGCTTCCTGAGCTTTCTGCTGCTCCTGTTGAGTTTGCTGCTGCTCCTGCTTCATGTCTTGCATGGGAGATGGGTTCTTGAGATCCTGGTTCAGTTCATTAAGCTCTTCCATTTCTTTTTGAAGCTGTTCAAAATCTTCGTTCATCTGCTCTTGCTGCTCACTCAGTTCTTCAGTATCGTTGTCTTTGTCTTCGGTTTCTTCAGCTAGTTGTTGCTGCTCTTCCGCTTTTTGCTCCATTTGCTGTTGCACATCTTCCAGCTTAGAATCAAATTTCATTCGTTTGAATAGCTCTAGAGTACGCTCTAATTCTTCTTCCAAATTCTCCTCTTGGTCATTAATCTTCTGAAGTTGATCGCGCATTTTATCCATATCGAGCTGATCGTCCAGAAGTTTTTGCAGCTCTTCGTACATCTTCTTGGTTTCTTCATCCAGTAACTCATCCATTAGTTGCTGTAATTGATCAATTTGCTCCTTCACTTTCTCACTTTGTTCGCCGAATTGCTCCTGCTGCATTTTACTGGCTTGACTCTGTTCTTTTAGCTGCTCTAGCTGTTTTTCTAAGTCCTGTCGTTGCTTTACAATGTCTTCCAATAGCTGCTTATCTTGCCAGGTTAAATCTTTTTTGCCCCGTAGTCGCTTTTCTACCTCTTCAATATCTTGCTTCAACTGTTCGGCCTGTTGCACCGTTTTGCTAATTTGACTCTGGGTTTCCGCCGCTGATTTCTCTATATTTTCACGAATAGTTTCCCGGTCAGGAATACTAAAAACGTAAGCAGAAGTTTGAGATGACTTATTTCCATTTACCGCGTCATTGTCCCATACCTTAAGGAAGTAGCGGATCTTATCACCAGGATTTAGACCGAGCGTATCCACATTCCACTGGTAGTAGTAGCTTTGGTTATTCTGTTTAGAGTCTAGCGGCAGCCTCATTTTTTGATATTTCTCTTCACTTTTCTCTCCTTCTTCCGAAGCCTCAAATTTATAATATAACGCAAGTTGGGTAAGCCCATAGTCATCAGATACGTTGCCTCCTAGCACCAAGAACTGATAGAGGGTAGTATCCTGAAATTGCTCTAAACTGATTTGCGGATTCTGATCAGGAATAACATTTAGGTAATAGCGGATATCTTGTTTGTTGCTGCTATACTCATTTACCAGATCAATCTGGTAAGTATCTGATTTCAACGCCTGTTTTTCTAGCGAAAACGCCCCGTTAGTATCTTGTTCCAACTGATGAATTTCCTCCTGCTCTACAAACAGCAGTTGCATACTATCGGCGGCCAGTGCGCTAAATTGCCAAGTGATGTTCGTTCCCTCGGGTACTTGTAGGTTTCCAATGTTGTCTAATCGCTGATCATCTCGTGAAAGATAGTTTGGATAATCAAGATAAACGCTGAAGTTTTTAAGGTTAGGGCGATCTACCACTTGAATAGTACGAGATACCGAATTAAATCCGGCAGCTTCTATGTAGAAGGGAGTATCGCGCTGAATATTTTGAAAGGCAAATTGGAGGGTTCCTTCCTCGTTGGGAGTCATACGAAAACGACGCCCCGACGCTACTAAATAGGCTTTATCGGGGATAGCGCTTCCTTCCAAATCCACATCAACGGTGAAATCTTCATTCTTAAAGGCGATGAGTGACTCGTTTCCGATATTAAATGAGAAAGGAGCTTCAGGAACGTATTCCTTATTGAAGTTCACAATTCGGCGCGTTCCTTCCGAAAAAAATTGAGGAACGAAGAGTAATACCACTACCATAACTCCTACTGGCGCAGCAAGGTACTTCAGATGCCGTAAATTTTTACGCAAGTTAATAGCTACTGGAAATCGCACTACAGAAAGGTGCTTGGTTTTTTGGGCAATACTAGCTGCCACTAACTCTCCCTGTCTACTATCTGCCTTATTTAATTGGATTAAATTTAATAGCTTGTCTTGCACATCGGGAAAGAACGTACCAATCTGTCGGGCTGCCTCTTCATCGCTAATCTGGCGTTTGTTGTTGTACAAACGAACTAGTGGGTCTATTACCCACTTAATCAGAATAAATAGGAACAATAACAAAAAGCTGAAGAATAGTACTCCTCGCCATAGACTATTAAGGCGGGCAGTATATTCAATAGAATTGAATAGAAGATATACGGAAAGTACAGTAGCTCCGAAAAAGATAGCTCCTCGGATCAGCTTGTTCAGGTAGTATTTCCGCTTGTATTGCTGAAGCTGTTCGGTAACGCTACTAAAGGGAGAGTCGGCTGACATAAGCATAAGCGTTCGTTCGTGGTTTTAACTTAGAGAGTTGTCTTAAAAATTACGGAAATTCTATCAATAAAGTATGTTTCCAGTCAGTCTATTTCCAAAACTATCGGACAATGATCAGAATGGTGCGCTTGGGGTAAAATGGTAGCATTTTGCAATCTGCTTTCTAATGCACTACTCGCCATATGATAATCAATACGCCAACCCAAGTTCTTTTGCCTTGCTCCCGCCCGATAGCTCCACCAAGAGTAGTGATTTGGTTCTTGGTGAAAGAAGCGAAACGTATCGATAAACCCTGATTCAATAAAGCCCGATACCCACTCTCGTTCTTCGGGCAGAAAACCTGTAGAGTTTTTATTTCTTACCGGATCGTGAATATCAATTGGGCGATGGCAAATATTGTAATCCCCACTAATTACTAATTCTTTTTTATCCTGTTTAAGTTCGTTAATGTAAGATTGAAAGTCAGAAAGCCATTGCATTTTAAATGCCTGACGAATATCACCCATCGTACCGGACGGCATGTACACACTCATTACCGAAAAACCTTCGTAATCAGCTCGGATCACTCGGCCTTCTTGGTCGTATTTTTCTATACCAATTCCGTAGTTGATATGCTTTGGAGTAGGCTTAGAAAAGATAGCTACCCCGCTGTATCCTTTTTTTATAGTAGGTACTTCCCAGAAAGTCTGATAGCCTAGTGACTCAATCTCTGAAACAGGTACCTGGTCAGGAGTGGCTTTCGTTTCCTGTAAACACACAATGTCAGGGTTTTCTTGACTTAGCCATTCCAAAAAGCCTTTTCGGATAGCCGCCCGAATTCCATTTACATTGTAGGAGATAATCTTCATGTAATATTAAATAGCAATGCCTAGTTCTTGTTCAAAATACTCAATGACGTGCATTTTCAGAAGCTTCTCTTGTTCTAAAAGATCAAAGTGCGGTAGCTTTTTCTGTAGCTTCCAATGGGGCCAGCCATCTCGGTCTATACCTTCCAATTCATAAAACCCTGATAGAGAAAGCACTTTGCAAATAGCAATATGCATTAGATCTTGCTTCTCTTCTTTAGAAAAGTGCTGGGCTCCCCTACCCAATTCCTGTACTCCCACTAAAAAGAGAACGGCGTTCATATCGGCGGGTCGTTTGCCTACTTGCTCCTCAATAGTAGTTAGTAGGGTTTGCCACTTTCGTTCTAGTACTAAATCTTTTTGAAACATGTTGAGAAAGAATCAGGAAAATTACGTCGGTAAGATTACAATTTTTATTGCGTAGAGCGTAAGTAATTGATGCCGTATCTTGTGTGTTTCTATACGGACTAAAATGCTAAAGGATTTCCTATCACTCGTATTTCCCCGAACGTGCATAATATCGCAAGTTCCCCTAGCTAAAGGTGAGCAATTGATCTCTACTCAGACTGTTATCGGTTTGCCAAGATTTGATTTGAACGAAGAGCATACGAGTTTGGTAAGAAGAGTGTATAGCTTTGCTCCGGTAAGCCACGTTTGGGCCTACTATAAATTTTCGAAACAAGGTAAGGTTCAAAAGTTATTGCACGCCCTGAAATATCAAAATCACCCCGAGATAGGAGAAATAACCGGAAAATGGTTTGGTCACGCTTTACTAGAAAATACGGGTATCGCTGATGTTGATTTGATTGTTCCTGTTCCGATGCATAGAAAAAAGCAAAAAAAGCGCGGCTATAATCAGTGCGACTACATCACCTGGGGACTATCGGAGATATTATCTATTCCTTGGTCAACGCAAGTATTAGTAAAGACTGAGAATACGGAATCGCAGACACGCAAAAATCGGCTAGAACGATATAGAAATAGCTACCGATCTTACGCCATTCGGAAAAATGCCAACATCCAGGGAAAACATATTTTACTAGTAGATGATGTGATAACTACCGGGGCAACACTGGGTGCTTGTGCCAACTTATTGTTAGCGGGTGGCTGCCGAGCAGTTAGCGTAGTGGCGCTAGCTTCGCCGGAATAAATGTGGGATAAAGCAGAGAATACCAAGGTGACATAGAATAGTCTAACACGGCTAATTAAAAAATAACCTTGATAATAAAAAAGGGCTTCGTCATTTAGACGAAGCCCTTTTTTAGTATCTCCCGGATGAGCGATGGCGAATTCCGGGGATTGTTAATTCTTATCTAGTAATTCGTACCGGCGCGAATCATAGCGCAGCGGAAACCAATTGTTGCAGTAGCCGAATCCTGCTCTAAGTAACGACGAGTTCCGGGTGATAACCAGTAGGCTACATCAGCCCAAGAACCACCTTTATATACTCTCAACTCGTTAGTAACCAATGAGTTAAATTCACCCTGAAAGTTAGGGTACTTCTCGTTATCGTACTTTTCTTCCTGGTCAATAGTACCATCCCGACGAATAGGGTTCAAATCATCAAAATCTTGGTAAGAAAGTGGACGATATACATCTAGAACCCACTCGTTTACATTACCGGCCATATTGTACAGTCCGAAGTCGTTGGGTGGATATTCGTATATGTAATCAGTAATCATGGCACCATCGTTTAGCTTACCAGCAATACCAGCGTAGTCACCGCGACCTCGCTTAAAGTTCGCTAACATACTACCCATTTCCTTACCATAAGGGTTTCGAGTAGCGTGACCATCCCAAGGATAGATACGAGAATGCGTTTGATTTTCATCTAGATACTGAGTACCAATTAGTGCTTTAGCTGCATACTCCCACTCAGCTTCGGTTGGTAATCGGAAATCGGGTAGTACTACCCCACTTTCAAGAGGAATGCGTCCGCCTTCAGGAACATCTACTTCGGCACCTGATTCTTCTACCAGCTTTTCGTTAACCACTGAAGTACGCCACGCGCAGTAGTCGTTGGCTTGTCGCCAAGAAACTCCTACAACCGGGAAAAATCGGAACCCAGGGTACCGAAGATAGTGATCTTCGTAAGGATCGTTAAAAGCCAGAGAACGTCGCCACACGGTAGTATCGGGCAAGGCTGACTCATAAAATTCAGTGGTAGAATCCTGACGAATATCAAACAGATACTCTAGCCAGTTGATATTAGCGATCTCGGTTTTATCCATATAAAATGAAGCTACCGTAACGGTACGCTCTAAATTATCACGAGAACCCATAAGATCTTCTTCAAAACTACCCATCGTGAAGCGCCCACCTTCAATATATACCATATTGGGAGCTTCGGGTTGACCTAGGTATTCGTCTAAGGTGAAATTTCCTTCCACATTATACTCAATACCAGTGACATTACTAGATTCACCAGGATTCATACTGGTGGGCTGGCTTTTGCTGCAGGCAGCAAGCACGGCAGCACATAACATAAACTGCCAAGCTCGGGTGACTTGGTTGACCAATTGCTTCATAACCTGTTTTATTAACTCTTCGAAAGCTGTTTTAGACGTATAACACAAACTGTTTTATAAATGATGCTGCTAATTTGCACACATCTGCGAAATATTAATAGCGAATACCGGGAAAAATTATATGTATGTAAGTTACAGTATAAAATAAACGAGAAACACTAAAAATCAATACGGATACTACGATAGTAACGAGCTGAGTAATTCTAAATTATCTTACGGTAGATAATTTTAACAAGGCTTATTGCTACAGCGAGCTAATATCATCTAGTATGCTAATAGCCTGTTGCGTATTTTCGGTTCTTTCTATGGACAAGATCGGTCGCTTTTTAGTTTCTTTAATGCGACACCTCTTCGGATGCTGCTGCACGTACTGGATAATCTTGCCGAAGGTTTCCGATTTGAAATAGTTCTCGTTATCTAATCCTACGATGTAGCACTTCATCAATCCATTCTTCAGCATGAGCTTTTCAAAACCTAGCTGTTCGGCCTTCCAGCGTAATCGCACGGTAGACATCAACTCATGAACTGACTCTGGAATCTCACCAAAACGATCTTCCAACATTTTTTTAAATTCCTGTAGCTGTTCCTCATCCTTAATATTGTCTAGCCGAGAGTACAATCGCAATCTTTCGGTAGTATTTGTCACATAATCTTCGGGAATGAGTACTTCTAAGTCAGTCTCAATGCTGCAATCTTGGACAAGCGGTTTAAGCGTTTCGGCTAAGTCGCGAGTGAAGAGATCTTTAAATTCGGTTTCTTTTAGCTCCTGAACCGCTTCATCCAAAATTTTGTGATACATCTCAAACCCTAAATCAGTGATGAAACCGGTTTGCTCGGCTCCTAGTAAGTTTCCAGCTCCCCGGATATCCAGGTCGCGCATAGCTACTTTAAAGCCATCACCCAATTCAGAGAATTCCTCTAGCGTTGAAAGACGTTTGCGAGCGTCGGAAGTTAGGCCGGAAGCTGGAGGAGAAAGTAAATAACAAAAGGCTTTACGGTTAGAACGACCTACCCTACCCCGCATTTGGTGCAAATCAGACAGCCCAAACATATGTGCATTATTAATAAGAATGGTGTTGGCGTTAGGAATATCTAAGCCCGATTCAATAATGTTGGTAGAAACCAGCACATCGTATTCGCCTTCTATAAACCGAAGCATTGTCTTTTCTAATTTAGCTCCATCCATTTGTCCGTGCGCTACCGCTACTCGAGCATTGGGAACTAGTCGGAGAATAATGTTGGCTACTTCTTCAATATTACCTACTCGGTTATGGACGAAAAAAACCTGACCTCCGCGTTTCACTTCAAAACTTACTGCATCACGAATAACGCTTTCATTAAATGTATGAATTTCGGTAGTGACTGGTCGGCGATTGGGTGGCGGAGTGGCAATGATACTTAAATCACGGGCACCCATCAACGAAAACTGTAGTGTTCGGGGAATGGGAGTAGCGGTGAGGGTTAGCACGTCAACATTGACTCGCATTTCTTTCAATCGTTCCTTTACCTTCACTCCAAACTTCTGCTCCTCATCAACAACCAGTAAGCCTAAATCTTTAAATTCAACATCTTTATTCACGATGCGGTGCGTACCAATTAAAATATTAACTTCCCCCGCTTTTACCCGCTTTAGAATCTCTTTAATATTTTTAGTAGACTTAAACCGATTGATATAGTCTATACTCACCGGGAAATCAACTAATCGATTATTGAATGTATGATAATGCTGCATAGCCAGAATGGTGGTTGGCACCAGCACCGCTACTTGCTTACCTTCGGTTACCGCTTTAAACGCAGCGCGAATAGCTATTTCAGTTTTCCCAAAACCCACATCACCGCAAATAAGGCGATCCATTGGGTGACTTAGCTGCATATCACGCTTAACATCTTCAGTAGCGGTAGCCTGGTCGGGAGTATCCTCAAACACAAAAGAAGATTCTAGTTCAGCTTGCAAGAAGCTATCAGGCTGATAGGTAAAGCCGGGAGCTGATTTGCGTTTGGCATATAAGTCAATCAAGTCTTTGGCAATATCTTGTACTTTCTTCTTCGCGCGCTTCTTTTTGTTTTCCCATTCGGGTGAACCTAATTTACTGATAGCAGGTGGACCTTCCTCCTTACCACTGTACTTAGAAATTTTGTGTAACGAATGCACACTTACGTACAGCAAATCATCATCGCGGTAGACCAAGCGAATAGATTCCTGCTCTCGGCCGCCCATGTCCATCTTCTCCATTCCCGCAAAGCGACCAATGCCGTGGTCGATATGCACAACGTAATCACCAACTTTGAGCGAACGAAGTTCTTTCAGGGTAATAGCCTTTGACTTGGCTCGAATACCCTTAGTTTTGTACCGATGAAAACGGTCAAAGAGTTGATGATCGGTATAGCAAGCAAAATTTAGAGTTTCATCAATGAAGCCTTCTCGAAGCGAAGTGTACAGTGAGTTGAAAGCTGATTCAGAATCAAGCTCATCAAAAATTTTGTGAAGTCGCTCAATTTGTTGCTCCGATTCGGAGACGATAAAATTGGTAATGTTACGATCCTTATTTTCGTGCAAGTTAGCCGCCAGCAATTCAAAATTTTTATTGAACGAAGGCTGCGGTTGACTCTTAATGGTAAAAACATGATTGGTAGAAAAGGAAAACCGATTACCGAATTCTACCTGAGTAAAAGGTTTGAGACTTTCTGAAAAACTGCTTTTAGTCTCGAACAGCATATCAGGGCTAAACACTACCTGAGTTCCAGCCGATTCTTGCATCAGTGAATCAAAATTCTCACTGGCTTCTACATAATAGCGATTCACTACATCTTCAGCCGCTTCTACATCTTTCCACCAGATTTGCGTATTTTCTTCTGGTAGAAAACTAATAAATGATTGTCGTTCCTCCTCCAATAGTTTAGTCTGCACATTAGGAATAATACTTACCTGATTCACTTCTTCCTGCGAAAGTTGGGAAGTGATGTCGAACGTGCGAATACTTTCCACTTCATCGCCAAAAAGTTCAATTCGGTACGGTAGTTCGTGAGCGTAAGAGTAAATATCAATGATACCGCCCCGCACGGCAAACTGCCCCGGTTCATACACGAAATCGCTCTTTTCAAAGTCGTAGGTGGTGAGTAGCTCCGCGATAAACTGGGTATCAAGTCGTTCGCCCGTTTTAATAAAGAAGGTGTTTTCTTGAAGCGAGCGTTTGTTAATTACTTTTTCGGCTAAAGCATCGGGGTAAGTAACAATTAAATGTCCGTGCGTAGGAGTGTTACTAATAATATTTAAAATCTCGGCTCGCATCAATACATTAGCATTCTCAGTTTCGTCTAACTGATAAGGTTTCTTGTAGGAAGCAGGAAATAGATGAATTTCTCGCGAAGGATTTAAATTTTGGAGGTCATTCTGAAAGTAGGCGGCCGCCTCTTGGTCAGAAAGGACAAATAACATCAGTTGAGGGTTAATTCGGTGCAAAGCACTCGCCAGCACCGCATCTAAGCTGCCAATAACTCCTTTCAGTTGAGCCTTTTTCGCCGCACCAATTTGTGTCGCTAATGTTTGTATAAAACTATCGTTAGAGTAACGCTTAATAAATTGAGTAGGCTGCACAGAAGAGCTGAAATTATTGAACAATAAAGAAATAACAAGTCAAGAAAATAATCGTTTTGAAAGATAGCTAGAACTAAAAGCTTCCAGATATGTTTCTTTGATTAGGTACTAGAATAGATTTGTGAACGATGCAAAACTACCACAAAAATACTGAGAAAGCCGAACGCGATAATGCAATTACTCGCTTAGAAAAGCTACATCCCCATAAAACACTATTGTATCTAGCTATTTTTGGTAGTAGTCTGGTCTTTTTGTTCATGATTGTATCGTACAGCATGAGCCAGCGTAGTGCTGATGTTTTCATCAACCTTGAATTTCCTAAAGCGTTTGTGGTAAGCTTAGTGCTGCTAATGTTTTCAAGCTATACCATGACTCAGGTGGTGCCTGCCTTTTTGAAAGATGATTTAAAATCAGTTAAAAATTTGTTAGGAATTACGTTGCTGCTAGGCGTAGCCTTTACTATCTCTCAGTACGTAGGCTGGTCAGAACTATATCACTCTGGTATTTATCTTTCGGGCGAAGCATCCGGGGCGTATCTATACGTTATTTCGGGACTGCATGTGCTTCACTTAGCAGCGGGGCTGGTAGTGCTTACGGTCATGTATACCCAAATAAGCACTGTATCGCGTGATCCGGTAAAAATGCTGATTGTCGTAACGAATCCCTACCAGAAAATTAAGCTAGAGATGCTGGCAACCTACTGGCACTTTGTAGATGCACTTTGGCTAATTCTATTCTTCTACTTCCTGTTTAGCTTCTAGTAGAAAAATTATAGTAAGTTAAAAGCTGATCTTCGCTGATTATCTCTTTAGTTACTAAGTATTTTTTATCGACAATTGGCGCAGTAATTCCTTCACCAAAAGTTGTTTGGCTAGTAAATACTCGAGCTTCGTCCCACCAACCTTGCTGAATTAGAAACGATAGAAATTGTGCTCCCCCTTCTACGAAAACTGAGACGATTTGCCGTTCATGCAAATCAGTCATCACGTGCAGAATACGTTGTTCCCAGTCGGTATTATGGGGAAGCGGAGCAAACTCTAAGTTCGAGGTGCTAATTGAAGGCTGATGGGTATAGCAAAGCGTCGGCTGACTTTGATCAAATACATTTAGCTGCTTATTCAGCGTTTGGTCAGGGTCAACTACAATGCGAAGAGGGTCTTCGCCTGACCAATCGCGCACATTCAATTGAGGATTATCGTAACGATAAGTATTTCCTCCCACCCAAATAGCCGCCTCTTGCGACCGCCACCGATGAACCAGCTTTCGGGCATGAACACCACTAATCCATTTGGAATCATAATTAGAACGAGCGACAAAGCTGTCAGAAGTCTGCGCCCACTTCAGAACAATGTAAGGTCGCTTTTCTTCATGAAACGTATAAACCCTTCGGTTGACCAACCATTCCGCTTTACGAAGAGAAGGCTCTGACTCATTAGCTACTTGTACATCCTTGATTGAATGGTGAGCAGCAAGCTGATGGAGCTTTTCTATATTTTCAAAAGGGTTAGTACTTACGAACAAAGTAGATTGCTCCGGAAATACAGATTTTCCCAGAAAGTTAGTAAGCTGATCTCGGTGCGAGACATTAGGATTTAACCACCCCTCAGCCAACAACTGTTGTTGATGAGCAACTGCCCACCCGATCTGGGGGCGGATCGATACCTTCTGAAAATTATCCCGAGCTAAGTCAATGCTTCTTTGGCAGAAAAGCCAATGATTTTGGGTCATCTTGTGTAGCTTTACGCCAAATTACGAAGTTTATCGTGGTAATTGGTGTACAAAAGTTACATAATGAGCTAAATAGTGAACTGTCTAACGCTATAAAGCAGAACTATTCCGTCCAGGAAATCAATACTACAATACAGTGGCTATTGGAGCACGCCTTAGGCGTAACTAGAACTGACATATTGATAGATAAAGAAGTAGCATTATCTGCAATTCAGCGAAGACAACTGCACAATTATATTGTGCGATTAAATCAAGAAGAGCCAATACAATACATTCTGGGGGAATGTGAATTTTACGGCAGAAAATTTGTGGTAACTCCTCACGTACTTATTCCCCGACCAGAAACTGAGGAGCTGGTGCATCTAATCATTCAGCAACATAAGAAGAGCGAAGGCTTAAAAGTATTAGATATTGGTACGGGTAGTGGCTGCATCGCTATTACTCTAAATGAAGAATTATCCCAATCTAACGTTTGGGCTTTAGATAATAGCCATGATGCTCTAACCGTAGCTCAACAGAATGCGCTAAATTTACAGGCATCAACAGAATTTGTAGAAATGAATATTCTAGTAGATTTTCCGAAAATAAAACAGCTAGATATTATAGTGAGTAATCCGCCCTACGTACTTAATTCAGAGAAGGCTGACATGCGGCAGAACGTATTGGAACATGAACCTCCAACGGCGTTGTTTGTAGAAGATTCCGATCCGCTTCTATTTTACCGTCGAATTTCGGAGCTTTGCAGCCAACAACTAGCCAGTGTAAAGTGGGTGTATCTGGAAGTACACGAAAAATTCGCTACAGAAACCAAGAAATTGTTGACCAAAGGCGGATTCATGGAAACATGTATTGTGAAAGATGCTCAACATAAAGATCGATTTGTTGTAGCGTATCGTTGAAAACATCATAAGTTAGCTTTATGATTCTCAACGTAGTTTTCACACTACTTTTATAAAAATGTAATCATATTCTATTGAGTAATATACATCCGATATTTGACACCATTCTGAACCAAGCCGATAAAGAAACTTTGCTGAAGCAAAAAGGTAAGGTTGTCTGGATGGTTGGCTTATCCGGTTCGGGTAAAAGTACGTTGGCTCGAGCGGTTGAAAACACGCTGCATCAACAAGGGAAAGTAACCATGTTGCTAGATGGTGATAACTTACGAACCGGAGTAAACAATAATTTAGGATTTAGTCAGGAAGATCGACGAGAAAATATTCGCCGAGCAGCGGAAGTGGCCAAGCTCTTTTCGCAGTGCGGTATTATCACTATTTGTTCCCTCATCAGCCCCACCGCAAGTATTCGCCAGATGGCTAAAGAAATTATTGGGAAAAATTACTATGAAGTATTCATTCACTGTCCGTTAGAAGTTTGTGAAGAGCGCGACGTGAAGGGGTTGTATGCTAAAGCTCGTCGCGGTGAAATCAGCGATTTTACCGGAATTTCTTCGCCGTTTGAGGAGCCTCAGCAGTCCAACTTGAAGGTTAGTACACATCAGCAATCTATTGAAGAAAGCCATCAGTTGTTAGTCAGTAAGATTTTAGAAACCACTTCTCATTAATTTAGAAATATAGCTACTTATGAAATATAGCTTAACGCACTTACGACAGTTAGAATCGGAAGCCATCTTTATCATGCGCGAAGTGGCCTCACAATTTGAAAAGCCGGTGCTACTTTTTTCCGGTGGTAAAGACTCTATCGTCATGGTACGGTTAGCGCAGAAGGCTTTCTGGCCCGCTAGAATTCCGTTTCCTCTAATGCATATTGATACTGGTCATAACTTTTCGGAGACGATTGAATTCAGAGATCGGCTAGTAGATAAATTAGGAGCGAAACTGATTGTCCGCTACGTGCAGGATTCTATCGATCAAGGGAAAGCAGTAGAAGAAAAAGGCCCCAACCCGAGTCGTAATGGTCTGCAAACGATTACCTTACTGGATGGAATTGAGGAATTAAAATTTGATGCTGCTTTTGGTGGTGCTCGCCGCGATGAAGAAAAAGCCCGAGCGAAGGAACGCTTCTTCTCCCACCGAGATGAATTTGGTCAGTGGGATCCCCGCAACCAGCGCCCGGAACTTTGGAATCTATTTAATGGAAAGAAGTTGTTGGGTGAGCACTTCCGAGTATTCCCGCTGAGTAACTGGACTGAAATGGACGTATGGCAGTATATTGCGGCCGAGGAGCTAGATATTCCTAAGATTTATTTCTCTCACCAACGAGAAGTAGTAAAACGTGATGGAGTTCTATTAGCTAAATCCGATTTTATTACGCTGATGGAAGGGGAAATTTACGAAGAGCGTCAGATCCGATTCCGTACCGTAGGCGATATGACTTGTACCGGATCGGTGGAATCTCCCGCAAGTACGCTAGAGGCAATCATCCAGGAGGTAGCGGCCGCTAAAGTAACCGAACGGGGCGGGCGCGCTGATGACAAGCGTTCCGAGGCAGCCATGGAAGACCGAAAGAAGCAAGGTTATTTTTAGAATGTAAATTTTTGACTCTTACATAAATTATCCCATATGGGACGCGTCACTTATTGCTAATTAGCTCATTAAACTGTGATAAGATCCTTTGGGATGACAGTAGTGCAAAAACACAAATATCATATTTTCATATCT
>CAKZPJ010000036.1 GCA_937138955.1 uncultured Flammeovirgaceae bacterium
TCCCTTCGAGCTATTGCCCGTATCTTACAAGTAAGTCTGGGATGGGTAGTGAAACGTGCTAAGCAATACTGGCAGTCAAGTTAGTGAAGACCTACCCGTAGGAAAACTCAAACAGCCAGAAATAGCTCTTTATTGTCTAGAGTCAGATGAAATGTGGTCGTTTGTGGGAGCTAAAGATTGCCCAGAATGGCTCTGGCTGGCTATAGAACGACGTAGTAAACTAGTGGTAGGCTTCCATATTGGGGGACGGAGCCAAGAAGGTGCTTTAGGCCTATGGCTCAGTATCCCCCCAAAAGCTCAGAAATAAGGCTTTAGTCTTTACCGACGATCGCGCGGCGGACCGTTGGGATGCCTATGCCACTATATTTGCCAAAGGCCAGCATCAAGTAGAAAGTAAGCGACAAACCATACTCATAGAGCGGTTCAACAATACGCTGCGTCAGCGATGTGCCCGTTTAGTCCGCAAAACCTTATCGTTCTCTAACACCTGGGAGAATCACTACTTAGCGATCAAGTACTTCTTGGTCAGTTACAATCTTGATAAATTGGCAAAAAAATCATCCTTATATT
Organism: uncultured Flammeovirgaceae bacterium; assembly: GCA_937138955.1. Classification (GTDB taxonomy): domain Bacteria; phylum Bacteroidota; class Bacteroidia; order Cytophagales; family Cyclobacteriaceae; genus Tunicatimonas. Next base: position 571 of record CAKZPJ010000036.1, read on the forward strand.
GAAAACACTACCGCTTTTCCTTTCTTCTTAGATTCAATCATTATATTTGAGCCATGAGTAAGGAGTTATCATTTGCCGTAATTGGCTGTGGATTTTGGTCGCAGTATCAAATTGCTGCCTGGCAGGAGTTAGAGGGGGTAAAACTGGTAGCCGTGTGCGACCAAAACGATGAAAAAGCTCAGCAGACAGCTAAGAGGTTCGGGGTGGCTAACTACTATACCGATGCCAAGAATATGCTGGAGCAGGAGTCGCTGGACTTCGTAGATATTATCACCACGATAGAAACCCATGCTGAGTTTACGCAGCTGGCAGCCCGGCATCAACTACCGACGATCTGCCAAAAGCCCTTCGCCCCCGATATGGACACCGCTCGGCAGATGATTATGGCTCATCGAGCTGCTGGTGCCCCTCTATTTGTGCATGAGAATTTTCGTTGGCAGACCCCTACTCGCCGGGTGAAAGCAGTACTTGACTCTGGCGAGATTGGACAAGTATTTAAGGGGCGGGTTACCTTCACCTCGGCTTTTCCGGTGTTTGATAATCAGCCTAATCTGATGGAACTGGATCAATTTATTTTGGCTGATGTTGGTTCTCATACGTTAGATATTGTGCGATTCTTATTTGGCGAAGCAGCTAACCTGCTCTGTATCACCCAACGAGTAAACCCCAATATTGCGGGAGAAGATGTAGCCAATGTGCTACTGGAGATGCAAAGTGGAGTACACTGCTATGCCGAGATGTCTTACGCTTCGGTACTGGAAAAAGAGGTTTTTCCGCATACCCTACTACTGATAGAAGGTAGCGAGGGTTCTGTTCGCCTGGATCATAATTACCGCATTACGGTAACCAATCGGGAAGGCAGCTATCGCAAAGTAGCTACGCCCAAAAAATACGACTGGGCTAACCCTGACTACGCTCTGGTACACTCCAGTATGGTCAACATCAATCAGGACTTTCTTACGGCTGTGCAAAACGGCACCAAGCCCGAAACCACCGCCATTGATAATTACCGAACGCTGCAACTAGTCTACGAATGTTACCGCTCCGCCAAAATGAAGCAGGTCGTCACCCTGGAAGAACCTATATTCTCATAAGAATGTAGGCTTATTATACGCCACCTACGATAGTTCGATTGCTAAGCACCAACTAAGTACCCATACTTTCAAAAAATTATCCTAACACACTAGGCTAAGAATATTTAGGCAACGAACTTATTGAACAAACAGCTTCGCAATAGTGGTCAAATTCAACAATGTTCATATTACAGTCTAGTATTTACGATACTGTTAAATACTGAGCCAAAAGTATACACTACGCCAAAACGTAAATCAATGGCATAATCGGTAGCTATGGCTTTCCGTTCCAGTAAAATTTCTTCCAGACTAGCATTACCTTTCGGTAAAAAAAGCTGGTCGCGAATAATACCCCCTTCTACTGCAACTTGTAAAAATAAGCCCTTAAAAACTCGTACTGAAATTTCTGACTCTACCTCTAAGCGGTTCTTCCGCCAGTCGTGGTAAAAATTAGCTCCTTCTACCTCAAACTCTACACTCCCCCAAGGTTGGCGCATATTGAACTCCAACTTTAGTGCTTGCCGCAGCAAATACTGTTGCATTTGGTCATAGATTGTTTGTTTCCGGTACTGAAAATACTGTGGCCCGAGCAGATAGGCTACCGTAAACTCTTTTGTAGATGACATTCGGTAGGGGAAAAAGTTATACTCCAGTGCTCCCTGCACAGTTGTGCCTAAATTTATATTATTGAATGTGCTAGACTGTACCCGGCTAAACACTCCGGTTGACCAATGATTACTCAAGCTCTTCACCACCGACGCTTCGGCATGAGACTGTTTTAAGCTAGACGCCAAAAACTGGTTACTACGATGCACTTCATTAACTTCATACTGTATCTCGGCTTCGCTTCGAACCCGCCATTGGTCGGTAGTGCGCTCAATATTGACCTCGCCTCGAACTTCGTATTCAGCTTGATTGCTTTCTTTATTAAAATCTAGACTACCTCCCACTTCAAAAATCCAGTAATCCCAAGGATCGTCCTGCATTACGGGCATCACAATCTCTTCATGTGGCGAAACGTCAATTTGCAATGGGAATCGCTCCCATGAGTAAGGCAACAATCCCGCAGTTAAGGTCTGAGTTAATAGCTCATTCACCTGTAGTTCAGTTTGCAACTGATTAGCGTTTACTTGCAGTGTCCATTCCGGCAAACTATCGGCTACTAGCGGAATAAAATGGAGCTGATACTGCCTTCCGCCGCCCGCTATACTCTGGGTTGTGATCAGCAGGTGAAGTTCCGCCACCTTACGATCGCGCACAAATTCTACGAAGTCAATATTCTGACGAATATAGTTATCGGAACAATCTTCACAGTCTAAAAAAACTGCCAGCGGTTTCGCCCTGGAATTGGGCTGATCAATTTTCCCAACTGAACAATGAACAATACCTAAAAGAAAAGAAAAAAAAATGGCCGAGATACGCATGGTTTATGTTTTCAGCCAAGGTATCGAGTAGCTCTTAAAAGGAGGGGTAAGACAAAGTTAAAGAAGGCTAAGAGAAAGTTAAATAAGTTAAGCAAAGGTTAAATCCATTGATAATCAGTGTGATTATGGCTAACTAGCTATCATGAAACTGCCGCTGATAGAACGTTGGATTGCTTTAGCACAGCAAAATCACCAGGTGTTGATCGCCATCGTAGCTTTTTCCACATTAGGCCTTTTAGGAGTACAGACTTATCTAATCAGTCTTGAGTTATCGGTACAGCGCAAGAATTTCAACGAAACCATGGATGATATGCTCTTGGATATGCACCATCAGATTGAAGAAAACCCTCAGCTCAGTGCCCAATTAATAGCAATATTCCAACGGTTCGAACAACAAGAGCCTTTGAGTAGCCCGCAGCTTCGCAATACAAAAAGTCAGGTTCAGTATATGATGGATAGTGTACTTCAGGCTTTCCAGATGAATGGCTTGGAATATGATTTTGCCTTTTATCAGACCACCCACGGTGATGTGATACTAAGTTCTACTGATGAGGCAACTACGCTGGGGGATTTTCAGACGTATTCTGAGCGAGCGGGTCATCGGGTACGAAATGCGTTGGGCGAAGGACGCTACCGCTTCGGTATTTTCTTCCATAATCAGTTCTGGTACCTGCTCAAGCAAGCTGTTGTTCTGCTACTGATTTCCTTATTGCTAACTACGCTACTACTAGGAAGTTTTTTAAGCACTCTGGTAGCTCTACGGCGACAAAAGGCAGTAGCCCAGCTTAAAAACGATTTTATCAACAACCTTGCTCACGAACTAAAGACTCCTATTTTTGCCTCATCAGTCATCTTCCGAATTATCCAGCAGCACCTACAAAAGGGGAATTTAAAGAAAACGATTGAGCCTTTGCAGCTACTGGTTCAAGAAAATCAGCAACTGAAGGATAAAGTAGAAAAAGTGCTGGAACTGGCCTCCCTGGAAGAAAGTAAGCAAGAACTCGATAGCCAAGTAGTTGACCTTCACCGCCTTATTCAAGAAACAATACCAACCTACCAGTACCGAGTAACTGAAGAAGGGGGCAGTCTTCAATGTGAGCTAAAGGCTAGTTCGGCTCTCGTTCGGGGTGACAACCGGCATTTGCAAAACGTGCTTCAGAACCTGCTGGATAATGCCCTAAAATATAGCCTGGAAAAACCGCAAATTAAGATTAAGACGGAGGTAAAAGAAAGTGAAATATCACTTACGATTAGCGATCAGGGAATTGGAATTAAGACCACCGATCAGCCCTACATCTTTGATGCATTTTATCGGGTGGCTCAAGGAGATGCCCATAATGTGAAAGGTTTTGGACTAGGTCTTAGCTACGTTAAGCAAATTGTAGAACTGCACCAGGGTCAGGTCTGGCTACACAGTCAGGCGGGCAAAGGAACTGTGTTTACCCTGATGTTTCCACTACTTCAAACCTATCCGCATGACATCGCCTAAAATTCTACTGGTGGAAGATAACCCCACCTTAGGCTACGCCCTTTCGGAGTACCTTTCGTTGCAGGATTTTGCGGTTGAGTGGGCGGATGACGGACACAAAGCTGAGCAAGTGTTTCAGGAGAAAACGTTTGATCTCTGTATTCTAGATGTAATGCTTCCCAAACAGGACGGGTTTTCTCTGGCCAAGAAAATTAAGCGAGTAGTACCATACATTCCCATTATTTTTCTGACGGCCAAAGGCATGAAAGTAGATAAACTAAAAGGCTTCCAACTGGGGGCAGATGATTATTTGGTGAAACCCATTGACGAGGAAGAACTGGTGGCTCGCATTCAGGCGGTGCTACGGCGAGCCCAGTCTGCTCTCCCCCCCGAAGTAGCGGATACACTAGGCTCGTACCACATCCGTTGGGAAGCCCGTCAACTGAGTCGGAAGGAGAAAAGTTGGTCGCTTACCGAAAAAGAAACCCAACTGCTGCGGATGCTGATGGAGCACAAAAACCGATTGCTGGAACGGGAAACGGCGCTGCGTACACTGTGGGGCAAAAGCGACTACTTCAACCGGCGCAGCATGGATGTGCACATCACCCGCCTTCGAAAGTACCTTCAGGATGATAAAGACCTAAAAATTAACACAGTGCGCGGTCGAGGATTTATTCTGGAAGATTTATCGTAAGAAAAACCAATTGCTATGTACAAAATATTACCCGCGGTATTTACCGCCTTCTTTTTAGTTTCTGCTCAGGCAATAGCCATCGACTATTTTATTGACCCTTCCGACGGAAGTGACAAGGCAGCGGGAACTTCAGAGAGGGAAGCCTGGAAAACTACGAAGCCCCTAAAGGATATAACGTGGAACCCGGGTGATAAGCTTTTACTTCAGGCCGGCGATACTTTACGACAACCACTTCGCTTTCACGATATTCGGGGTAGTTCAGAGAATGCCTGGGTTATTTCCCGCTACGGCGATGGGCCTAACCCAGTGATCGATGGTAATGGAGCCGACGCAGCGCTATATTTCTTTAACTCGGCCTACGTGGTGGTTGAACAGCTCACCATCATCAATCCCCAGGGTATGAACGGTATTTATATGGAGGCCAAAGATGCCGGGGAACTTAACAATGTAATTATCCGAGAGGTTGAAGTAACTAATGTTTTTGAAGCTTCCCGAGAGGTATCCGAACCACCTAAAACCCGGGGTGGAATTGTGTTTGAAGTGGAAATGGGAGATCGGCCTAGTTGGTGGAATGGTATCGATATCCTGAACTGTCATATCCATGACCTAGGAAGCTGTGGTATCACCATCGGTAGCGATTACAAGGTTGTCAAGGAATATGAAGGAGGCGATGCGCGATACCCTAACCTTGGTGTCCGCATTGCGCATAACAAAATTCACGATATTGTCCGCGACGGAGCTATTATTCGGCAGTGCCGGGGCGGAGTAATGGAGTACAATGAAGTATCCAGAACTGGTTTGGTCGCCGTGTCGAATGGTCTGTGGTGGTACGATAGTGATAGTTGCTACATTCAGTATAATGAAGGTTATCACTGCAAGGCGGCTTTTGATAAGGACGGTGCGCCCTTTTCCATCGATAATAGCTCAACTCGCTGCGTGATTCAGTATAACTACAGCCACGATAACGAGGGGGCGGGCTATATGCTATTTGGGCACGATGATTTTGGCTACGGCAATATTATTCGCCACAATATCAGCGTCAATGATCACACCAATAATGCGTCTGAAGGTATTGGTGCAATCGCCGTTGTGAGCCGGGTAAAAGACGCACTCGTTGCTAATAATACGATCATTGCCGGACCGAGTACTGAAGCTATGCTTGGTCACCGCGATTGGGATGGATTACCGCGGGAGGTGACTTACGAAGGCAATCTATTTGTAGGCAATGGACTAGCCTACTTTGGGCATCAAGTGCTACCTGCTGGAAGGTTCAATAACAACTTTTTCATCAATATTCCCAACCTCCCCAAAGAACTAAAAGATCAGCAGCGTATACCAAGCTACTTTAAGCAGCAAGTTGAACGTGCTCTCGGGCGCAAGTAGAGCACTGTTTTTTAGAAAGATAAAATGTATGATGGGAAATTGACGCCGGAATAAAACAAGCCAGAATACATGCCTTTCTCTGCCAAGTAGCAATTTTTGACGTCGGCGAGTACTTGGGTCATAATATTATTGTTCTACTGATTGATTTGCCCAAAACCCGCTGAACCATTATTCGCGGTTACCTTCACGATGGTCATATAATTATCAGTAAAGAATTCAATCTTTTTGGGTAAATACTTAGGTCAATCTCAGGAATGATTGTCCTTGGTAGTTACAATATATCACTGAATGGCAAGAAAAGAGGCGTTGGATGGGTATACAATAATTTACATAGCTAGCAGGGAGTGAGCTGATTAATTGGTTTTTCGGTAGTGAAACCATAATTTGTTAAAATCTATACCTCAAAATCTCAGTGGATGAAAGAAAATATATCTATAAAAGTAAACGGTCAACAACAAACAGTAGAAGTAGATTCGGCTACTCCTTTATTGTACGTCCTACGTAATGAATTAGAACTGAATGGTCCCAAGTATGGGTGTGGATTGGAGCAATGCGGCTCCTGCATGGTGTTGATAGACGACAAGGCCGTACCCAGTTGTCGCACTCCTGTTTCTGCTGTGGCAGAGCAAGAGATTATTACCTTAATTGGATTAATTCAGGAGGATGGCAGTCTGCATCCGGTACAGCAGGCGTTTGAGCAGGAACAGGCACCGCAATGTGGCTACTGTGTCAATGGGATGATTATTTCTGCAGTTGCTTTACTAAAGGAGCATCCTCAGCCGGATGATGCTACTATCCGGGAAGGTATGCAGCGGGTGCTCTGTCGTTGCGGAACCTACACCCGAGTAATGAAGTCTGTGAGGGCGGCCGCCGAAACGATGAACCCTTAAAATAAACCCTATGAAATCTACCTATACCCGGCGCAACTTTTTGAAAGATACGGGAGCGCTGACCGTCGCCTTTACTATGTATAGTGGTTGCGGGCTGGCCGCTGAACAGACTGAATCCACTATGGTAGACTTGCCACGGAGCCTGACCCGCCACCCGAATGTTAATGCCTGGCTTGAGATATTAGAAGGCGGCAGAGTACGGATTTACACCGGAAAAGTTGAACTGGGGCAGGGTATTCGGACAGCAGTGGCTCAAGTAGCGGCTGAGGAATTATCCACTCATCCATCTCAGATAGAAGTACACCTGGCCGAAACTGGGGTAACTCCGGACGAAGGCTATACGGCGGGTAGTGGTTCTATAATTAACAGTGCTATGTCTGTACGCTACGCTGCTGCCCACGCCCGTACGCTGCTGCTGGAGTTGGCGGCAAAAAAGCTGGAAGTTGATACCAATGAACTTACTTTGAAAGACGGAACGGTGACCGCGCCTAATATTCAGCCGTTGACGCTTAAAGAAATACTAAACGGTGAACAACTTACGGAGAAAGTGTCAACTTCGGTGAAACTGAAGTCCAAGAAGAATTACAAATGGGTAGGTACCGCGGTACCCCGATCGGATATTAGTAGCATGGTGAGAGGAGAGGCGTATTACATACAGGATTTACGCTTTCCGGGTATGGTACACGGTCGGGTTCTTCGCCCTTCATCCTACCAGGCCAGACTTCTCCGGTACGACGAAGAAAGGTTGAAGCAGCAGGTATCTGGAGTGATAAAAGTAGTAAGGAATGGGGGCTTTTTAGGGGTTCTTACGGAGGACGAGTTTCAGGCCGAACGGGCTCAGCGGTTCTTACGGGGTAACGCTCAATGGTCGGAAGAAAGAAAATTACCCGCCGGACAAGCATTGCCAGATTATTTAAAAACACTCCCAGAAAATTCTCAACAAGTACAGCAAGGAGATTTTACGGCAAGTGAAAATACTATCAAGGCCCAGTACTTTAAGCCGTACGTTATGCACGCTAGTATCGGTCCATCCTGTGCCATTGCGGTGTACGATGAAGGTCAGCTAGATATCTGGTCTAATAGTCAAGGAATCTATCCGCTTAGAGCGGCTCTACCTGAGGTAGTGGGGCTGCCTATTGAGAAAATTCACATAACCAGCGTGCCAGGATCAGGATGTTACGGACATAACGGAGCTGATGATGCGGCCACCGATGCCGCCCTGCTGGCTTTGGCTTACCCCGGCCGTCACGTCCGAGTGCAGTGGTCGCGGGAAGATGAGCACGGATGGGAGCCTCTGGGTACCGCAATGGTGGTAGAATTACAGGCGAATCTGGATGAACAAGGGAAAATAAACGAATGGTACACCGAGGTCTGGTCGGACTCCCACAGTACTCGCCCCGGGGGCGATCCGGGCAATCTGATGCCCACTCATTATCTGAAGGAGCCTCACCTCCGTACTTCTTACGGCTACAGCGGGGGCGGCTATCGCAATGCTGATCCGTACTATACTATCCCTGAGCTAAAGATTGATGCTCATTTTTTCGAAGGGCCCCTACGGGTTTCCTCCCTACGAAGTTTGGGCGCCTACGCCAATATCTTTGCGATAGAGTCATTTATGGATGAATTAGCCGAGCGGGCGAGGGTTGAACCACTAGAATTTCGACTCATGCACACGAAAGATTCCCGTGCTGTGGCGACGATAGAAAAATTACAAGAGATGGTCGGAAACGTAAAGTTGGGCGAGCAGGAGGGGCTAGGCTACGGATTTTCTCGTTATAAAAACTCAGCATCCTACTGTGCAGTAGCCGCCAAAGTACAGGTAGATGTTAGTACTGGGGAAGTAAAAATACAACGGATGTGGGGAGTGGTGGATGCCGGAGAAGCTATTAACCCCGATGGCTTAAAAAATCAGACCGAAGGAGGTATGATTCAGTCAGCCAGTTGGACATTGCGCGAAGAAGTTCGGTTCAATGACCAGCATATCATCAGCCTGAACTGGGATAGCTATCCTATTTTTCGGTTTCAGGATGTGCCTGAGGTAGAAGTTTCGGTCATTAACCGCCCCAGTGAACCAGCGTTAGGAGGAGGAGAAGCGGCTCAGGCTCCCACCAGTGCCGCTATTGCTAACGCTGTTTATCGTGCTAGTGGCCAGCGGGTTCGCCATCTACCAATCACCGCGGATAAGCTGAAGGGGTAATCTATTGTGCCTAGTTTTATGAAGGTTTCGGTAGTGTACTTTAAGTAAGGATGAAAAAAGTAAAAATTTGGCAATGGAACGTTAGTTTGTATTATTGGATTCGCCAAAATCTAGATAATATGACTACATGCCCGCATTGCCAAAGCCCGAAGATCGTGAAAAATGGTTTTACCGGGCCTCGGGGGCATACTATGGTAAACAAAATTATCGTTGCCGCCAATGCAACCGTCAGGCCGTAGAGAGAAAACCATCGGCTATGCTTGAGCAAAAAGTTGTACTCAAGCGTCTTTTGCTAGAGCGTGTTTCTCTCCGGGCTATTGCCCGTATCTTACATGTCAGCGTAACTTGGGTAGTACAACATGCTAAGCAGTGTTGGCAATCGGTCGGTGACCGGCTACCTACAGGTAAATTGGAGCACCCTGAAATAGCCCTTTATTGTCTAGAGGCCGACGAAGTATGGACGTTCGTCGGGGCGAAAGATTGTCCTGAATGGGTATGGCTAGCGATAGAGCGGCGCAGCAGACTGGTAGTAGGCTTCCATATTGGTGATCGGGGTCAGGAGGGAGCCCTAGGCCTCTGGCTCAGTATTCATGAGAAGCTACGCCAAAAAGCTTTGGTTTTCACTGATGACTGGGACGCTTATGCCACCATATTTGACAAAGGCTAGCATCAGGTGGAGGGCAAAAAGCAGACTGTTAAGATAGAGCGGTTCAACAACACTTTGCGACAGCGATGCGCCCGTCTAGTCCGAGAGACGGTATCTTTCTCTAAGACTTGGGAAAACCATTACCTAGCGATCAAATATTTCCTAATTCATGATAATCTTGAGAAATTAGCAAAAAAGCCATCCTTATGTTGAGTACACTACCTAAAGAGTTACTCATTGACTTCTTGGATTAAGTGCTTAGTGATTCTAATGTAATAGATCAACCCTATGAACTTAGTGATTTTGAACAGCAAAAAATCGCTGATGCCAGAAGGCAGGTAGAAAACGGAGAAGTTATTACGCAGGAGGATGTATTTAAAAAGGTTGGTACATGGCTCAAAAAATAGTTTGGTCAAAAGAAGCGCAGGATGACTTCTTAGCTACTTTAGGCTATTACGCGGAACGAAATGGGAATAAGACCTACAGCGAGAAACTAGCCGGACAGATACAAGAAGCCATCGAAAGACTGCTCGAACATCCTCTTTTGGGTAGGCCTACCAATGATGAAGAGGTTCGTGTTTTGCGACACGGGCAATAGTTGAGCTTCGTGCCACACACAAATCCACATTCAGAATAATTCACTAACTTTATTAAAAATTGACAATAGATGGAGACAGTCCGAATTGACATATTAAACCCGAAGGCAAAAAAGCTCTTGAAAAATCTGGCGGACCTTGACCTTATCAAGATTAATAAGGAAGAAGAAAGATCGGACTTCACAGCCCAGTTGAAAAAACTGAGATCAAAATCCAATGATGCCCTACCAATAGAAGAGATAACTAAAGAGGTTGAGGCGGTCAGAAGGACGCGATATGAAAAGTGAGAGAATAATTCTTGATACCAACCTTTGGATTAGCTTTCTCATTTCCAAAAAACTTGATCGTATAGACGACCTGAAAGAAATCGCTCTGAATTAATCGTTCACCGTTAAGTGATTATGAAATTGATTCGTTTTATACTGTTCTTCTTAGTTTTAGTGACCTTGGGGTTAGGGGGCGGCTACTTTTGGTTGCAGAATGCCCTAGACCAGCCGGTAGCCCACGGCTATTCTTCCGAGTATATTACTATTGAGCGAGGGATGGCTTCCAATCGTATTCTAAAGGAATTGGAAGACTACCAAATCATACAAGCCCCCTTAGCCACCAAACTTTACTTGCGGTTTTTTGCTACCGATCTGCAATTAGAAGCCGGAGATTACCGCTTCCCCTCACCAATCAGCCCTAAAGAGGTTTTAAGTACCCTAGAGGACGGAAGAAAACGCTCTCAAGCCCTCACTATTCCCGAAGGGTGGTCGCGGTTTGAGATGGCTCAACGTATTGCCGCTCAGTTTCCGGTAGAACCCGCTTTAACGTCCGAAGAGGTTCTAGCTATGATGAACGATACGGAACTTATTCAAGACTTTGCCCCCAAGGCTACCAACCTGGAGGGCTACCTCTACCCTACTACCTATGATTTTGAAATAGGTGCTCACCCCGAAGCCGTAATTACCAAGATGGTTCAGCAGTTCAAACAGGTTTGGCAACCAGAGTGGGACAAACTGGCGAAAGACATGGGTAGAACCAAGCAAGAAATTATCACTATTGCCAGCCTCATTGAAAACGAGTCTAAAGTAGATAGTGAGCGCACCCTGGTTGCTTCGGTGATTTATAATCGGCTGGAGCGAGGCATTCCTCTCGGTATTGACGCTACGAATGTTTACATCGCCAAGCTGCTCAACCGCTGGGATGGAATCATTCATAAAAGTGACGTAGAAGTAGATCATCCCTACAATACTCGTAAAATACGGGGACTACCGCCCGGCCCAATCTGCTCACCCAGTAAATCTGCCATAGAAGCCGCACTAAACCCAGGGTCGACTGAGTACTTATACTATGTTCTTGATGTAGAAGCGGGCGATGGTTCCCATAACTTTTATGCTGACGCCGCTGGTTTTGCCCGAGGGAAGGCAGCCTATCAACGATGGCTTTCTAAGCAGCGGAATAAATGATTTACATAACTTCTATTCTTAGAAGCTGTTTGAGTTGTTTCTTCGTGCTACAAACACGCCTTTTGGGCTAC
>CAKZPJ010000037.1 GCA_937138955.1 uncultured Flammeovirgaceae bacterium
CAAGTTATTACGAATATCTAATTCAGCATCTCGGAAGAATATTTCCTGATCAGCCACGCTAATGCTATTCAGAAAAGCCTTGGGATCAGAAATGACAGAATCCTCTTGAAAGCTACTCGGAGGATAAGAAAAGTTAACAATTTTTACCGGAGGTAATCGCAATGTAATTTTTTGTCCTTCAATCTCAACATCACTCTCCTTGATCTGCGATAAGTCAATGCCCGCTTTAATTTTCGCTTGGGAATAGGCTAAAAATCGGGCTTCGCTAAGTTTTATAAACCAAGCGATCTTCTTAGTTTTGGTACCGTGAACAATCTTCTCTACGGTAAACTCAGTAGTGGCTAAGTCACTAGCTTGCTGAATTTTTCCTACCACTAAACCCCGATCTTCCGATTTACAGGCCAAAAGAAGTCCGATGGTTAGGAACAGTAGAAGACGGTTAATGAGTATCATACACCAAACTTTTGGTTGATTTCTTGTATGATTGAGAACAAACAGCGGGCAATTCGGCGCTGTCCCTGCGAACTAAGCAAAAACTCAGCTTCCAACCGATTGTCGTAGAAAAGGTTTTCTACCAGAAAGGCTGAACCCTGGGTTTTTCGTAGCACGTAAAATGTTTCGCTTTGGTGCTTCTTTTCTTTGTCTTCATCGCCGTCCAACATATCCTGGCGAAATTTGAACTCAGGAAATTCTCGTTTATACCATTTGGCAGCAACTGTGGCCAGCTCATCGCTTTTGGTTTGCCCTACGCTAGTCCACACCTCAAATCCTGAAGCGTGTTCACCCGGTCCGGAAACTTGATTACTAGCGGCGTTGCTGTGGATAGATAAGAAATAATAATTTTTATTACGACCGTATAACTGGTTCGCCACATTCACTCGGTCTGTAAGGCTAACATCTACTTCTTCGTTAATTGTAAGATTGTGATAGGGTATACCGGCCTCATCCAGTAAATCAATTAGTTGCTGACCAATCTTCCGATTAATGACCCCTTCGTAAATTTGTGTGCCGTCATCAAAGGTATACTGTTTTCCCTGAGTATTGTACTGATCACCGGTCATTCCACCGTGTCCGGCATCAATAATTGGAATGAACCCTGTAGAAGGTGTTACTTCATCAGTTGAATAAATTTCGGCATACTTGCGGTAGGCAGTGCGTAGCTTAATATCATACTGATTGCGCTTATAGCCCGAGCCATTGTACCCATACGCAAAGCGATCCCAATCATAATTACCGCGGTTTTTTTCTGAAATAAAGTCTATGAGGGGGATACTGTCTATTCGTTTGGTTTTGATGAATTCTAAGAAATCAAGAAAATGATAGTATTCCGAGACTTCCTGCTTTCGCTCAAAGTCCTCGAATCCACCGTAGAACATATCGTCTGTACCGGCTCCCTTCTGGACTCTTCCCTTCAGGTTATGCGCTAAGTTCTCGCCCAGCATCTGGAATAATCCCCAGGAAGTAGCATACACTGCCGATTTAGGATCAATTTTGCGAGCCAGCTCCAGCCTTCGGTATTCATCTTCTCCACCCAGGTAATATTCGGTAGTCCAACTGGGGTAAATGATTGATGGATATCTACGCTGCCAATCGTTGATCTCCGATTCGGTGAAGCCCTGTTTCTTCAGCCAGTACCTAAAACGGTGACCTTCAAATAGAATCTTGGGTTTTCCATTGGGTAAATGGCCTTTTCCAGATGACTCAACTTCTACTACGGCTCGCACCACTGGCATCGAGAGGTCAATCCCTTCTTCTTCTCTAAGCTGATCTAAAGCCTGTTTTATCTCTTCATCGCTCAGTACTTTACTGTGCATATTATCCCGTACTTGGACAAAACCTCCTTGGAGATTGGACGGTAGCGGCGATAGGGCCGAGGCTGAAAGTTGTTTTCGAGCTTGAGTGAGTGGAGTAGGGGAGGTTTCACTTTCTCCTTCTAATTGATCCATCTCCCAGTTTTCCAGTTGTAGTAATTGGTCGTCTGATTCTATTCCGGTCGCCGGGACGCCGGTCGCCGAGACGCCGGTTGGTGCTCGTTGGGATTTTACCGTTTTCCCTGCTTCATCTTTCACTTCAGGAGCATTCGTAGTCCACCGACGCTGCAAGTACTTTAGTGACTTATCGCCGAAGTAGAAAGCGATCATCATCAGAAAGGCCGTTTCAAAAAACTCAAATTGCTGGCGGATGAGTGCCAATTGGTCGCCAGTGTAGTATTCGTTGCCAAAGCTGACAATGAGTAAGGACAAGCCACCAAGTAGCAAGGTGAAAGCAATCATTCCGCGGACAGTGCCTGGAGGCAATCCGAATGTCTGACTTCGGTAGGGGTTTTTATCAGGAGCTTTTACATCCTCCGGATTTACGGGAAAACCCATTTTTTCTCGCTTACGGGCAGATTCAATTTTTTCCCAGTCTTCGTCGGTTAATCCGTAATTAATGTTGTAATGATACACCGACCACATGAAGTAGCGGAGAAAAACGGCCACCCATATTACTGAAACAACGAGCCCCAGAGCTTGAAATATATTTTCATGATGAAGATATACGAATAAGGCTCCAACTAATCCCGCTAAGGTAAGTATGATAGTTAGTAGACGAGTACCAGTAAAGAAGAAGTTGTGATGGGGGTTTGGTCGCCCCTCAGTACCTAGATGACTGGTTCGGAGGTGGCTGATTCCCAGCCACATAACTGTCCCCACCGCGGCAATAAGAATTAGCCCAATAAATACGCCCCGTACTTCCGGTTTAACCCCCAGACTGATTACAACAATCAGTGATAAAGTGATCAGAAGGGTGCCACCTAGTTGTATAAGTAAGATTTTAGTCGGTTGCTCAGAGAGCCGGCGAGTAATCCGCTTAAACCAATTTGAATTCTCAGAATCTTTCATGTAGGTTGTAGTTGAAATTGCTCAAACCAGTCTTCGTCCACGATACGGATAGTTACCACTTCGTTGACTTGTAGTAAGGCACTAATTTTTTTATACAGTCGCTCAAAAGCCAGACGGGAGTGAGTAATCATTTTACTGGGTGAAGAAGCATTTACTCCATCGGCAACTAGTATGCAGCCATCGGTATCGACATGAGTATTACCAATGTGGATATAAATGTTGCTGAAGTTGGGGACATTTTCTAACTCAAGATGATAGGTAAACCAGGGAAATCGCTGACGATAGCTTTTAGTAAGCGGAGTGTCTTGCTTAAGAAGAGTAATTTGGTAGGTACCAGAAGGAATTCGGGTTTTTCCAGCTACCTTTTCTGATTGATGCGTATCTTCTAATGTATAGGCGAAGAATTTCTTATGTAGAAAAATCAGTCCTAACGAAGTATGACCATCATCTAGATAGCGCAAAACTGTAATAGCACTGCTCGGTGAGATGCTATTTACTTCCTCATCTTGCTGAAGTTTTCGTTCTAACTCAGCTACTTTGCGTGTTAATTGATCATCGGAAAATGAGAGTGGAGTTTCTGAAGTCGGAGGATGAATCTTGGGATCAGATTTTATCGAACCCACTATTGCTTTGAATCCTTTCTCTACCAATAGAATGATATAGCCAATAAAGCCAATAATCCACAACCATATTTCTCCTAACAAAGTCGGGTTTGCTAAAAAAAGAAGTACTACAATAGTAGCAAGTGCTACGAAGAGTAAGGCTCCGAAGTGTTTCAAGGTTGGTTAGTTATTGCGTCAGCGACTCACTAAATATAGAATATTTGATACATGATGGCAAGAGTAGTACTCAGATACGATTACTTTCTGATTTATTAGTAGGCTAACAGTTAGAATATGTAACCAGAAAGGGAAAGTCCTTAGTAAATGTTGTTCTAAGTAGAGACGATCAAGATTTTGTTACAGAACTGTTTTTATGTTAAACAAAAGCTATTTCATCAACAAGTATGGACATCTTAAAGATTGATTGTTTTTATCACCCTAAATAATATCCATAAAA